>NZ_DLNT01000028.1:57578-126369 GCF_002477055.1 Clostridium sp. UBA7503 | reverse complement strand
TATTAAAAATTATTTAGATTATATTTATAGATAAATGTTCAATAATATTTAATAATTTCTATAATAACTTAAAAATAATTTGATTAATAATAAAATATTTGATTTTAAATGTAAAAAAAATATTGAGCATGATATAATAATATCGTAATTTAATATAGGAGGGAAAATTATGTCTGAAAAAAAGGATAAACAAATTCTTTGGTACACCTTAGCTTTTATGGCATTTTCAACAGTATGGGGATTTGGTAATGTTATTAACGGCTTCTCTGAGTACAATGGACTTAAAGCAATCGTATCTTGGGTAATAATTTTTACTATTTATTTTGTACCTTATGCACTAATGGTAGGTGAATTAGGCTCTGCATTTAAAAACTCTGGTGGTGGAGTTAGTTCTTGGATTCATGAAACCATAGGACCAAAAATTGCATACTACGCTGGATGGACATACTGGGTAGTTCATATGCCTTATATTTCACAAAAACCATCTGGTTTCATGATTTCAGCTAGCTGGGCAATTTTCCAAGACAAACGAATCAGTAATATGAATACTACTCTATTACAACTATCTTGCTTAGTAGTATTTTTAATTGCATTATATATTGCTTCAAAGGGATTAAACCCATTAAAAAAGATAGCTACCTTTGCAGGAACATCTATGTTCGTAATGTCTATTTTATTTATCATCTTAATGCTAGCAGCTCCAGCAATTACAGATGCTAATCTAAATGCTATAGATTGGTCATTTAAAACTTTTATGCCTACATTTGATGTTAAATTCTTTACTAGCTTATCCATCTTAGTCTTTGCTGTTGGTGGATGTGAAAAAATATCACCTTATGTTAACCAAGTTAAAGACCCAGAAACTGGTTTTTCAAAAGGTATGATTGCATTAGCAATTATGGTTGCAGTATGTGCAATTTTAGGAACTATATCATTAGGTATGATGTTTGATTCAAATAATGTCCCTAAAGACTTAATGACTAACGGTGCATATTATGCTTTCCAAAAGTTAGGTGAATACTATCACATAGGAAATACTTTCGTAATTATTTATGCTATTACAAATCTTATTGGACAGTTTGCAGTACTTATAATATCAATTGATGCACCTTTACGTATGTTACTTAATAGTGCTGATAGAGAGTTTATACCCGAAAAAATGTTTGTACAAAACAAACACGGTGCTTATATAAATGGACATAAACTTATATTAGTTATTGTTTCAATTTTAATAATTCTACCTGCTTTTGGTATAGGAAATGTAGATGAATTAGTAAAATGGCTAGTAAAACTAAATGCTGTATGTATGCCTTTACGTTATTTATGGGTATTTGTTGCATACATAGCTTTAAAGAAGGCTGGAGAAAAATTCAATCCTGAATACAAATTTGTAAAAAATAAAACATTAGGTATTATTATAGGAGCATGGTGTTTTGCATTTACTGCTTTCGCATGTATTGGTGGTATATACTCTACAGATCCATTCCAATTAGTACTTAATATTGCAACGCCATTCTTCTTAATAGGTTTAGGATTAATTCTTCCTTATATAGCGAAGAAAACTAATCACTAATTTCATAGTTAAATAGTACAAGCATATAAAAATAAATAGGACTGAATAAAGATATTTTATCTTTATTCAGTCCTTTATTTTTACCTCTATTTTATACCTTTAGCTTTTAATTTTTCAAGCATATCTACTGTCATCTTAGCTAAGTCATATTCAGCTTTAAAGCCCCACTCTTCTTTAGCAGCAGATGGGTCTATTGAATCTGGCCAAGTATTTGCAATTCCTTGTCTTACTGGGTCTACATCATAAGACATTTCAAATTCTGGAATATGCTTTCTAATTTCTTCAGCTATTTGCTCTGGTTCAAAGCTCATAGCAGTTATATTAAATGCATTTCTGTGCTTTAATTTACTTGGATCAGCTTCCATTAAAGTGATTATTGCATTTATAGCATCTGGCATATACATCATATCCATGTAAGTTCCTTTACCAATGAAAGAAGTATACTTACCAGCTTTTAATGCTTCATAGTAAATATCAACTGCATAATCTGTAGTTCCACCACCTGGTAATGCTACGTAAGAAATAAGTCCTGGGAATCTTACTCCTCTTGTATCTACACCATATTTAGAGTTATAGTAATCACATAATAACTCTCCTGAAACCTTAGTTACACCATACATAGTGTTTGGTCTTTGAATAGTATCTTGTGGAGTATTTACTTTAGGTGTAGATGGTCCAAATGCTCCTATTGAACTTGGAGTGAAGAATTTACAATTTAATTCTCTAGCAACTTCTAAAGCGTTTACAAGACCACCCATGTTAATAGTCCACGCAAGTTGTGGTTTTGCTTCTGCAACTGCTGATAAAAGTGCTGCAAGGTGAATAATAGTGTCCACTTTATGTTTTTTAGCTATTGATAAGAATTCATCGTAGTTTGTTACATCTAAAGTTTCAAAAATTCCACCTTCAACGATTGGATTTCCTTCTGGCTTTCTCACATCTGTAGCTACTACATTATCTACTCCGTAAACTTCTCTTAATTTCGTTACTAATTCCGTACCAATTTGACCTAAGCACCCGCTAACTAATATTCTTTTCATATTGATTCTCCCTATCTAATGTTATTTAAATTTTATTTAAATGTTTTTTAGTTAAAATCTATAACCTTTAGAGGAGGATATTCCTCCTCTACTTTTAATACAAATATTATTTTATTAAGCCCATTTCTCTTCCTACTTTTGCATATTTAGCAATAGCTTCATCTAACAATTCTTTTGTGTGAGCAGCTGATGGCATGTTTCTTACTCTAGCTGTTCCAAGTGGTACTGTTGGGAATACTATTGATTTAGCATATACACCCTCTTCATATAATCTTCTACTGAATTCTTGAGCCTCAGCAGCATCTCCAATTATGCATGGAGTTATAGGTGTTTCACTATGTCCAATATCAAATCCTAATTCTTTTAAGCCCTTTTTAAGGTAATTTCCATTTTCCCATAATCTATCATGAAGTTCCGTACTTTCAGTTAATATATTTACAGCCTCTATACAAGCTCCTGCTGCTGCTGGAGTTAATGATGTAGAGAATAGGAATGGTCTACCTCTAACCTTTAACCAGTCGATAAGATCTTTAGATCCTGCTACATATCCTCCAACTACACCAATAGCTTTAGAAAGTGTTCCTATTTGGAAATCTATTTTGTCTGATAATCCAAAATGGTGAACTGTTCCAGCACCTTTTCCTAGTACCCCAGAACCGTGAGCATCATCAACGTAAGTAATTAGATCAAACTCTTCTGCAATCTCAACAATTTCAGGAAGTTTTGCAACATCTCCATCCATTGAGAATACACCATCAGTGATTACCATTATTTTTTCATATAATCCTGATTCTTTTGCTTCCTTAGCCTTTGCTCTTAAATCATCCATATCAGAGTGTTCAACTCTTATGATTTTAGCTCCTGATAATCTACATCCATCTATAATTGACGCATGATTTAGTGCATCTGAAAGTATTGCATCTTTTTTGTTCATTACAGCAGATATCGCTGCCATATTACAGTTAAATCCTGATTGGAAAGCTATTGCAGCTTCAGTGTGCTTAAATGTTGCTAACTTCTTCTCTAATTCTATATGTATGTCTAATGTTCCATTTATTGTTCTAACAGCACCAGCACCTACGCCGTACTTTTCTGTAGCTTTGATTGAAGCTTCAATCATTCTCTTGTTAGTGGCAAGTCCTAGATAGTTGTTTGAAGATAGGTTTATTAGCTTCTTTCCTTCTATTTCTATCACAGGCCCATTTTGTCCTGTAATAACATTAATTTCATTATAAAGCCCTTTACTTTTAAGGTCCTCTAAATTAGTTTTAAGGAAATTGTTTAAAGATTTGCTTCCCATTTGATTACCTCCATTTAAATTATATTAAATAAAATTTACTATACATGCTAATATATTGATAACACATATAAGTATATTTATACTCCATAATAATATTTTTAACACTTACTCTTATAAATCCGCTACTTATACTTTTCCTTTAAATAATTAGAATATCATCTACTATAAGTTTTTCAATAAATCCTTATTTATATACACCTCTATATTTTTCTGGTAAAAGAGCAGCTATAGATTTCATAACTTCTAACATAGCTCTTTCATTATATTCATTCTTATCTTCTTCTTTAAGTTTTTCAGGTAAATATATAGGTTCTCCAAACCTTACAGTAACTTGAGCTGTTTGGAAGTTTTCTTCCCCCATATCACCATCATTTATAGGTAAAAATTCTTCTGTTCCAGCTAAACCAATTGGAATTATCTTAGCCTTAGATAACTTAGCCATTAGAAGGAATCCCTTCTTACCTTCTATCATTGAACCACTTCTACTTCTTGTTCCCTCGGGAAATATCATAATATTTTCTCCAGCTCTAAGTTTCTTTACAATTTTACTAATGGCATCCTTATCTGCAGAATTAGGTTTAATTGCTATGGTCTTTATAAACTTAAATCCATTCTTAGTAAAATCGTTATTGGAAAGCTTTACTCCCGCAATGAATGTGGGGTCAAAGTCTTTTAATAGTTCGTTAAGTATTAGACCATCAGCATTACTTAAGTGGTTACATATAAATATTATTGGACCCTTTATACCTTTAATTTTTTCGTAGCCTTCAACCTTCATATTAGCATACTTTTTTATTGATGTCTTTACATAACTTCTTGCTAGTTTTCCAGAAAGGCTCTCTGGTAATTTATTTAAAATCTTTGTTAATATATCTCTTTTCATAGAAATCTCCTTTATACCTAAGACTTACCTCCATACTACTTCTTGAATAATTTGTTATAATACTCCTTTATGTATGGTGAGTTAATACTCTCTTCTATATTATCTCTATCTTCATTATACCTCAAATAATAATTGATAAGCCCATTTCTTATTAATAAATTCTTTCCACGCCATCCACAAGAATGCATGATATACTTTTCTTTAAAGTTTTTATTATCAAGATTTATAAGCTCTAATAAATCAACCTTTTCCATATATTCCTTAGGTAGAAATTCTTTAATAGGTGAAACTTCCACATTTAAATTATGTGGGCATACTTTTTGACAATTGTCACACCCAAAAATCTTGCCTTTAACCATATTTAATTCCTCATGATTTAAGTGCTTTTTTTGAGTTAAATAAGAAATACATCGTGAAGAATTAAACTTTTTAACATCTTCTATTATAACATTTGTTGGACATTTTTCCATACATAAATTGCACTCTTTACAGCCATATTTTTTTGATTTATCCCCTTGTAGCTTAAGATTTGTTATTATTTCTCCTAAAAATACATAGGAGCCATACTTTTCCGTAATAAGAGTATTATTCTTACCTATAAATCCAACTCCACTTATAGCTGCGATATACCTCTCTGGTAATGGGTTACTATCTACAAACCATTTAGCCTCTCCTCCTAAGGATTCTATATAATCACATATTTCCTTTAAATATTTTTTTACTACCCCGTGATAATCTAGTCCCCTTGTATATATAGAAATTTTATCTCCTTCTCCTTTATCACCATGATAATAAGGAAAAGCTATTGATATAATAGTTTCTCCATTTTCCATTAAAAGCTTTGGATTAATTTTTTTTTCTATATTTTCCTCTTCAAACTCATTAAAAAGATTATTTTCTTTTCTATCTATGAAAAATTCCTCTAGTTCATTAAATCTTCTACACTCTGTAAATCCAATAATATCTAAAGAAAGTTTCTTTGCATAGTTTATTATTTTCTGTTTTTTATCTATACATTTTTCCATTAATTTATATATTTCCTACTTTCTCTTTTACATATATCCTATCCATATCCTGAGCTTATTATTAGTTTATCCTTGCTCTATTGTACTTCACACAAATACTCTGCTGTATACTTAGCTGCTAATTTTCCTTGATTCATGACCTTCTCCACATTAGTATACCCATCAACCACTGCACCACAGGCAAATATTCCTTTTATTGAGGTTTCCATTTTATCCGAAATAAATATACCACCCTTTTCTTTCTCTATCTCTATTCCCATTTTTTCTGCTATTGCGATATCTGGCTTTAAGTTCATACATAGCACTAAAGTATCACAATCCACATATTTACTAGTTCCTTCAATAACATTATATTCTTCATCTAGATGTACGATATCTACACCAGTAACTCTATGGGTACCATATATCTTTACTACTCTATGGTTAAAGAGTATAGAAATATTAAAATCTTCAACATATTCTTTAGCTTTATTACTCACAGCTCTAATAGCTTCACTGGTTTCTATCATACTTATTACATTAGCTCCCTCTAAAACTAAAGTTCTTGCTGCAAGTATTCCTATATCATCAGAGCCTAATACAATGCATCTTTTTCCTGGTAATACACCTTTTCTATTAATATACTTTAGCGTTGAGCAAGCTGTGGTAATTCCAGCCAACCCATAACCTAATATGTTTTTATAACCAAAGGGTCTCTCCCTTGAGCCCATGGCAAGAATGATAGACTTAGATTTTATAGTCTTTATTCCTTCCTTACTATTTACCATAACAACTTCTTTATTCTTTTTTATTTCTAAAACTGTAGTATCACACTTAATAATTACTCCTAAATTTAAAGCATCCTTTACTAATCCTGCTATTAATTCAGGGGCAGCTAAATTTTCTTTTATACTCTTATAATAAAAACCTGCCTGAACACATGAAAGCATAGCTCCACCAGGTTCTATATCCCTATCTATTACAATAACCCTATTTACTCCTCTAGATTTGGCCTCTACCGCAGCCATAACTCCACTTACTCCTGCACCTATAACTATTAGGTCAAAAGCTTCCATGAAATCCCCTCCTATTCCCAAAGCGCTATAAAGTCTACCTAGATTATTATACTATTATTCTTAGTATTTATCATTATTTTCTAAGTTTCTTCCATCTATTCAACCAAAATACCATAATAAAACTAAATACAACTACAATTGCTACCAGCACATTTCCCTGAGTTCTATTTCCACTTTCCATAGCAAAGTATATTGCTATTGGTATAGTTTGAGTTTTTCCTGGTATATTACCGGCAACCATAAGACTAGCTCCAAATTCACCTAAAGCTCTAGTGAATGCTAAAATAACTCCACTGATAATACTATCAAAAGCCATAGGTAATACTATATGAAAAAATATATAACTATCACCGGCACCAAATATTCTAGCTGCCTCTATACATGTAATATCTACGTTTAAAAAACCAGCCTTAGCACTTTCATACATTAATGGCAATGCCACAATTGCAGCTCCAATTGCAGCACCTTGCCATGTAAATACTAAAGTACCTCCAAATACAGCTTCAGTAAGCTTTCCTAAAGGACCATTTCTACCCATGATTATTAGCATTCCATATCCTACTACTGTAGGAGGAAGACACATAGGCAAGAGTATTATTGTTTCTAATGCTGACTTCCCCTTAAAACTATATCTACAAAATATCCATGCTAATGCTATACCCAAAATAATAACTATCCCTGTGGCAACAAAAGCTACTTTAAGTGAAATTGTCACTGGTGTTAATATGGACTCCATCATATACTTATCATCCTCATCTTATATTGTTTATATATACTATTGGAATGCTGTTTTGTATAACATGTATAATTTATAAGCTTCATCAGGCAATTGTTCCCTATGAAGCTTATAAATTATCCGTATTTAATGATTAATTAACCTTAAAACCATACCTTTCCAGTATTTTTTTACTTTCACTAGTATCTAAGAACTCTAAAAAACTTTTAGCCTCATCTTTAACTTCAGAAGTTTTTATTACCCCTCCTGGGTATATGATCTTTTTATGACTTGCTGTATCAAAAGTAGTGACCACAACAGAATTTTTTATATTAACTGTATCAGATTTATAAACAATACCACAAGCTGCTTCACCACTTTCTACATAAGCAACAACTTGTTTAACATCCTTTGCAAAAACAATGTTATTCTCTATAACATCCCACTTATTATAGTGATTTAAAGCTTCCTCAGCATATTGTCCTGCGGGTACAGAACCTATTTCACCTAAAGCTATATGTCCATCTAAATTATCTAAATCATCTAGCTCTTTTATTTTATCTTTATACTCATTATTAACAATTAAAACTAGTTCATTTTCTACTATGTCTTTCTTACTTCCCCTTTCTATAATTTCTTTATCCTCTAGTGCTTTAAACTGCTTTTCCCCTGCAGACATAAATATATCCACCGGCGCCCCTTCCTCAATTTGTTTTTGAAGTGCTCCTGATGCCCCAAAGTTAAAAGTTAAAGTTATATTATTTTTTTCTTCATAGACCTTTTTAATTTCCTCCATAGATTCATTAAGACTTGCCGCTGCTGAGATTATTATTTCTTTTTTTCCTCCACTATTGTTTTCTTCTTTAGTAGCTT
This sequence comes from Clostridium sp. UBA7503, assembly GCF_002477055.1. Classification (NCBI taxonomy): domain Bacteria; kingdom Bacillati; phylum Bacillota; class Clostridia; order Eubacteriales; family Clostridiaceae; genus Clostridium; species Clostridium sp. UBA7503. Next base: position 117,905 of record NZ_DLNT01000028.1, on the reverse strand, counting down.
GTCCATTTGAACATCCGACAAAAGCCATAGCTAAAATTGTAATTACTATTATACTTCTTAACTTTTTCAAAGAAATCCCATCCTTTTCCATATTTATGTATTAATTATACATCTTATTATATAGCTTTAAAATACATTTTATCTATTTTATTACTTATATAAAAATGTTCTTTTTATGCTCATATAGAATAGATTGATTTTTAACATTGAGTTTAAAGTCATATATTATATAAAAAAGAACATTCATAAACCGTTTTCTCAGCCTTGAATGTTCTTTTCTTATTTAAAACTTATATATTTTATACTATAAATTTAATTTAAATCTAACCTGAATTGTAAAGACTTCATCCTCTAAACTAGCAGAAACCTCATGTCCCATACTTTCTGTAAGTTTCTTTACGATAGTTAATCCAAGACCTGTATTTTGTCCTGTCCTCATTCTATCTGCAGTAAAAAATCTATCAAAAACATGTTCTAAATCTTCCTGTGTAAAATCTTCTACCCTATTACTAAAAGTAGTAATAATTTCTCCATCTACTTGCCTTTGGCATATAGACATAGTTTTATTACCATGCTTTAAAGCATTTTGAAATATGTTAGTAAAAATTCTAATTACAGCATTTTCATCAGCAATTATTGCTGGTAATTTTTCTTGTAGATCAACTTCTACTTCAAAGCCTTTATCTATAAAATCATTATAAAAAGCGGCTACAATTTCACGCAATAAACTTTCAACATTAACCTTTTTAAATTCTAGGTCATATTCATTAGCTTCTAATCTAGATAAATCATAAAAGCTAGTAATAAGATTTTGCAATACCTTAGATCGTTTTTCTATAATATCTAAGTACTCCTGTTTTTCTTCTTCACTAGTAGACTTATCTTTAATTAGTTGTACATAACCTAGAATAGATGTAAGTGGGGTTCTTAAATCATGAGATATATTAGCAATTTGCTTTCTTAATTCACTTTCACTCTTTTCATGAGCTATTCTATCATTTTGACTTTTTTCTAATATAAAATTAATTTCACCTATCATCTGTTCAATATTCTTATTAGGGGCTACTAACTTTAGTTGTTCATTGGTTTTTATATTCTTAAGCTTCTTTAATTCCTTATTTATATTGCTTATATTATAGCGATTTAGTAGAAAGAGCACTATAAATAATGCTGCTATACCACCAAATAAAATAGTTATATATATCATTTAATGCTCCTCCCAAGACTTACATCCTAAATATATTTCTTCAAATAACGAAACCTTCTTAACTCCCCATAAACAGAACAAATAGTTAACTATTTTAATATTTAACTAGATTTCTATATTACTATTTAAATAGTTTCATATTAATATAGTTATATATTCATATCGTTTCATATTTAAATAGGTGTGAATTTAAATAATTAATTTCTATTTTATCTCTCTTCTTCTAAAAGACATAATTCCTATAACCGTTATTAAAGTGATATATACTATACCTAGTACATAAAATTTTGTAATATCCTCAGAAAGAATCCTGTCCTGAGTTACTATAAATTTAATGTTGTAAGAAACTAAGTATGATTGTATCTTTACAAATATAGGTTTATAGTAACCTAGCAGCTTAATTATTCCCGGAAATATAGCTACAACTCCTAGATAAGCAAAGGCAAATATATTATTGTTCTTAATATTAAAAACAAGTAAATTTGCAATAGCAATTCCTGTTAACCAAAGTGGGAATACAGCAACGAGTTTATTCCCAAAATTACCAAGTGTTTCTGCCATAGATGCTCCACCTAAACCAAGACATATATAAGAACTTAATATTAACACAGTAGCAACTATAATTAAAGATACTGTGGCTACAATCACTTCTACAATAAATTTTCCTAAATATATTTTTGTTCTATTAATCCCAAAGGATACTGTATTTTTTAAAGTTTGATGCTTATGTTCATCTGAAAATACAATATCTACAATCATAATTACAGAATAATAAATCAATGTAAAAAGACCTGTTGAAATCATTAGTATATCTGGCATTGTTATTCTGTTAATTGCTGCTTGGTCTTTCATAAACCATAATGCCAATGCATTAACTAGAATACATATCAATGAAGAAGTTCCAACTAAAACATAAGGNNTATTTACGATGAGTAGTTCTATATAATTCACTTTTTATATAATTAAGCATTGATAACACCTCCAACTAATGAAACAAAGTATTCTTCTAAATTGGTTCCCTTTATATTCATAGAATTTAACTCTACCCCATTTTTAACAATTGCACTGCTTACCTTAGAAGGTGTATCTTTAAATTTATAAATTCGAATTATGTTATTAGGTAATACCTCATATTCATGACAATTTAGTTTATCCTCTAACAATACTGCTGCTTTCTCAGCATTATCTACTGATATCTCTAAACATTCTTTACACTTCTCCTTAAGTTCTTCTGCAGAAATCTGTTCTACCATGTGTCCTCTCTCAATAAAGCCATATTCCGTTGCTATACTAGCTAATTCACTTAGTATATGACTAGAAATTATTATGGTAATATTTTTCTCTTCATTTAGTTTCAAAAGAAGATTACGAATTTCAACAATCCCCATTGGATCAAGTCCATTTATTGGTTCATCTAAAACTAAAAAGTCCGGATTATTCATCATTGCAAGAGCTAAACCTAATCTTTGTTTCATACCTAAAGAAAAACTCTTAAATTTTTTCTTTTTAGTATCTTCAAGTCCTACATCTTTAAGTAATTGTTTTATGCATTCTGAACCAGCTATTCCTCTTTGAACTCTATAATACTCAAGGTTTTCCTCCGCCGTTAAATATGGAAAAAAACTTGGAGTTTCAATCATTGCTCCTATTCTTTTTCTTGAAATCTCTAAACCCTTTTCCGTAGTTTCTGAGAATAATTGTATTTCACCACTAGTTATCATAGTTTGGCCTGCAATCATCCTTAATAAAGTAGTTTTACCAGCACCATTTTTTCCTACCAATCCATATATTGAGCCTTTTTTTATATTTATATTAGTAGCCTTTACTGCCTCAAATTTTCCGTAGGATTTACTTAAATTTCTCGTAATTAATATACTTTCTTCCATAAATCTCACCTTTCCCTTTTCTTATTGTCTTTATTATAAAATTCAAAACTCAATAAACACTTAAGAAAAGTTAAAGAAATCATAAAGTTTATTCAGCCATAGTAAACCCTATACCCCAAATAGTTTTTATATACTCTGTATCCTTATCTAATTTTGAAATCTTAGATCTAATATTACTAATATGCACATTTACAGTATTATCTTCTCCATAAAACTCTTCATTCCATATATTCTTATACAAATTTTCTCTAGTAAATACTTTTTTAGGATGAGTTAGTAAAAGCTCTAGTATAGAAAATTCTCTTACCGTTAGTGTAAGGTCATTTCCATTTACTGTGACTTTCATAGCTTCCTTATCAAGCTCTAAATTCTTATAAGCTAAGACCTGCCTCTTATCCTCTGAACTACTAAATCTTTTATATCTTCTTAGTTGGGCTTCTACTCTTGCAGTAACTTCACTTATCTCAAAGGGTTTAGTAATATAGTCGTCTGCTCCTAATTTCAGTAGCTTTACCTTATCTGAAATCTCAGTTTTCGCAGAGATAATAATAATTGGCATAGTTTTTGATTTTCTGATTTCTCCTATCAACTCTTCTCCAGTTAATCCTGGTAACATTAAATCTAAAAGAATCAAATCATAATTATACATGTTAATGCACATTCTAGCTTCACTACCTGAATATGCACTGCTCACTTCATAATCTTGTTTTTTAAGAATTTTGCATAGTAATCCATTTATATCTACATCATCTTCTACTACTAAAATAGATATTCTTTCTTCCATATATAACACCCCTCTTTATTAGTATCGTAATGGAACTTACATATATATTCTCTATATACTTTATATCACATAATTAACTATAGATAAACAGAGTTCTTAGTGTCAATTTATTTGATACTTAGAAATCGTTATCCAGGGACGTACCAGCTCTTTTACTCCCATTTCGAAGAAGATGGGAGTATTAGAGCTGGTAGTCATCGGATTAACAGAGCTCTTAGCTTCTCTGAAGCTTTAGAAATCGTTATCCAGGGACGTACCAGCTCTTTTACTCCCACTTCGAAGAAGATAGGAGTATTAGAGCTGGTAGTCATCGGATAAACAGAGTAAAAAAACCTATCCTGTTACAGATAGATTCTTTTCATTTATTCGCATTCATATACAAGAATGCTTTCATTATTTTCAATTTTAAATATCTTTTCAATATCTTCAGTTATCATATTATTTATCTCTCTGTCTGTAGTGAATTTAACTCCAATTCCACAGTTAGAGCTAAGCCTTCTTGGGACTGGCATAGTTTCATTAGTAATTTCAAGACTCTCTAAATATCTATGATATTTTATAGCCCCTGAGTGTGTGAAAAAAACTCCAATATATTCCATTCTATTTATTGGCCTTTATTAGAAAATCTTCTTCTACTTCTGTAACTACAGCATTTAACCCTGCATTTTTAATAAACCTTGAAACATTTTCCTTCGCCACATTATTATCAACTAATATTTCAAATCCATCTTTATTTACACTTAATGCTTTTTTAGCCATTAAAACTGGTTGAGGACAGCTCATTCCCCTTGCATCTACCTTAACCAATAGAAACACCACCTTTGCTATCAGCTTTACTCTTACTTATGTTAAATGATTTATTCATACAGAAATAAGAAATCCCTAATAATATTACTATTCCTATAAATATTGCAATCTTTCCATTGCCAGTAGGACCTTCTCCTGAAGATGCTAATTTAAAGTTATGTGCAAAAGCTGCCCCAACAATCATTCCCATTACTGTGATCGCAGAATCTGCATTTCCTTCTCCAGCAAGTATTAATTGTCTTAATGGGCATCCTCCTAAAAGTACTGAACCCCAACCTGCAACTAACATACCCATAAAGTTCCATAATGCATCATTATGAGCTATAGGTTGTTCAACAAAACCTAGTTTAAAATCTCCCAGAACTAAGTTTCCTATTAATGTTACTACAAATATTGATATAAAACCCCACATCAAATAACTATCTTTAAACATGATTAAATCCCTAATTCCACCTACCATACAAAGTCTTGTTCTTTGTGCTACAATTCCTATAATAAGTCCCGCTGATAAAGCAAACCATATAGGTGCATGCATAGAACCTGGACCCTTTGCACTAAAGAATATAAATGCTGGAGCAGCTATTAATAATATTAATAACATTATTGCTATCACTGGCATTGCATATCCTTCAGCTGTAGTTAAATTATAATTTCTCTTTAAAGTAAATCCTCTGTTTAAAAATTGAATTCCAACAAATATTCCTGCTGCAAATCCAAGTAAGCCTACTACAGCATTTAAATCTCCACCAGCAATTCTAAGTACCATTCTAAGTGGACATCCTAAGAATACTAAAGCACCAATCATAACTATAGCACCAAGAATAAATCTTAAGAATGGTGAAGAACCACCCTTTACTTTGAATTCTTTTGTAAATAGTGCAATTATAAATGCCCCTAAAACTATACCAATTACTTCTGGTCTTATATACTGTACAACTTCAGCTCTATGTAGTCCTACAGCACCTGCTATATCTCTTAAGAAACAGGCTATACAAGCACCCATGTTTTTAGGATTTCCTAAATACACCAAAGCTACAGATAATAGACCAATGATTCCACCAGCAAAAATTATACCTCTTTTTTCTTTCATGGTTTATCCCCCCATATATTTGATAAATATAATAAATTTTGATAATACTTCATCTAAAGTAAATTTTAACATATATTTATATTTTTATTAAATTTTTATTACGAATAGATGAAGGACAATCTATTTGTTTTTTTAATATTTATGTGCCCTAGCATATAAAATCTTTATATTTAATTCCCTATGATATAATAATGTAGGAAAAAAATTTTTTAAAACTTTAATTAGATATAAGATATATATTTAAGGAGGTAATTATGAGAAAAGTATATTTAGATAATGGTGCTACATCCTTTCCTAAACCTAATTCTGTAGCTGAAGCTATGGCAAATTATATTGTTAATGTAGGTGGAAATGTAAATAGGGGTAGTTATGATAGTTCCTTTAATGCAGAAAACATAGTCTATGAAACTAGAGAACTGCTCTGTAAACTATTTAATTTTTCAAAACCTGAAAATGTAATTTTCACTAGCAATATAACTCATAGTCTTAATGTTATTTTAAAAGGATTTTTAAAGACTGGTGACCATGTGATTACTTCTTCTATGGAACATAATGCAGTACTTCGCCCTTTAAACGCCTTACAAAGTAAAGGTATAGAGCACTCTGTAGTACCTTGTAATTCCCTAGGACAGTTAAACCCATCTAATTTACATAAATACCTTAAGCCTAATACTAAAGCTGTAGTAATGACTCATAGCTCTAATGTATGTGGAACTATTATGCCCTTTGAGGAAATAGGACAGTTCTGCAAGGCAAATAATATTTACTTCATTGCAGACACAGCACAAACAGCTGGATCAATTCCAATAGATATGGAGAAAATGAATATAGATGTTTTATGTTTTACTGGTCATAAGGGACTTCTTGGACCTCAAGGTATAGGTGGATTTTTAATAAAAGATGAGTTAGCTAAATTAACTACTCCTCTTATAGAAGGTGGTACTGGTAGCTTCTCTGAATATGAAATTCAACCTGATTACATGCCTGATAAATTTGAAGGTGGTACTCCAAATATACCTGGAATATTTGGCTTAAATGCAGCCTTAAAATATCTAAAGGAAAAAGGACTTAGTAATATAAAAGATCATGAAATGAAATTAACTAAACTATTTTTAGATAACATTAAGGATATAAAAGAATTTAAAGTTCTGGGACTATCCTCTGCTGAAAATAGGACTTCTGTAGTATCTATTGATTTTCCTAAGGGTGATAATGGTGAAATATCCCATATGCTATCTAAAAAATACGGCATATCTGTGAGATGTGGGCTTCATTGTTCACCATCAGCTCATAAGACCTTAGGCACCTTCCCTAACGGAACAGTAAGATTCGCCTTTGGCACCTTTAACACTGAAGATGATGTATTATATGCTGTTAATGCTATTAAAGAAGTAATTGCTTCATCAGATAATAATACTCTATGTTTTTAACAAAAAAATAATTAAAGGCTCAAAGATACAATATCTTCAAACCTCTAATTATTATATATAAATTTTTTATAGGGCAATAATTATTGGGGATATAAAGTTATATATTTACTTAACAACAAAACCCCTTAACTCTTCAGTTAAGGGGTATAAAAATCACAGAAAAATTACATTAAAGTATACGCAATACTTTAATATATATCTATTCTTTTATAACACCCCTCCATCTACCGTAGAGTATCTAGTGTATTAATATAGGCAGGTCTTCTGACTTTGGTTCATAGTTGCTTCAGCCTTCCCAACATTAGTCAGTGGCGCTTTAAGAAGCTTCTCCCCATTACAGCGGCGGGACCGTATAAGATTTTCACTTACTTCCCTTTTAAACAAAGTATTAAACTTTGTACCTCTATTATTTTTATATTAAATTTTCTCTTTATTAATCAGCTTATGTAAGCTAACGTTATATATTGTTTTTTAATATAATATAGTGTATCAACTACAATATTATTATACTACTTTTACCTATGTAATTCAAGGTTTTTCCTTGATTTTCATTTAGTATCTTATACAATACACTTATTATTGTTATTAATTTGCTTTAATATAAAAGTATAAGTAACTATACATAAAAGTTATATCCTTAAAACTTTAATAATATATTACAATATACTTTATTTAACATAAACTTAACTTAATTAAACTTTAAGTTTATACACTCTAAGTTTATAATACATTTATTTAATTATATTTTAAAATATAAATTTGAGGTGCTTATATGGATTTTGTAAATGATTTTTTAAATACAATAATAACTACTATACAAGGATTTGGATATCCTGGTGTATTCCTAGCGGTATTTTTAGAATATTCCTGTTTTCCATTGCCTAGTGAAGTACTTTTACCTTTTATAGGGCTTTTAGCTTCTTATGGTAACTTTAGCTTTATTGGAGTTATTCTTCTTAGTACTGGAGCAGGATTAATTGGTTCAACTCTTTGCTATACCATTGGATACTTTGGAGGTTCTCCTATAATAAATTGGCTTTGTAGTAAATCATCTGGTGCAAAAAAGAGTTTCAATAAGTTAGATTTATTTCTTGATAAGTATGGAAAACCTGCTGTGTTTCTAAGTAGATTATTCCCTTTAACTAGAACTTACATATCTCTAGCTGTAGGGGCTGTAAAAATGAGTTATTCTCAATTTATACTATTCTCCCTTGGGGGTATAACTATTTGGAACATAATTCTTATATCTTTAGGATATTTTTTAGGTGAAAATACTGACCTAATTCAAAAGATTTTAAAAGATTATTCTATGGTAGCTATAGCCATTCTAGTGATTTATTTTGGATTCTTAGCTTATAAATTTATTAAAAAAAGAAAGAATTCCTTGGAGTAATTAAAAAATAAGAAAGTGCCTTCAGTTCTAATAGGTACTTTCTTATTTATATATTTAACTAATATTGGCATTGATAAAAATTAATTATTAACTCCATCCTTCCAATATTTCCATATCACAGTATCACCTTTATTATAAACCCAACTTCCAGTTCCCACATTAGGTTTAACAAATTCATTACTACCACTTTTCTTTACATAGTAGCACCATCCACTTAAAGGACCAGCTGCTTTCTCTCTAAGCCCTGCAATAGATGCAAAGTATGTTGTATCATTAAAGCCTGTAGTTCTATATTTTATCCCTAACTCATCTAAAACCTTGAATGTTAATTGAGCAACAGTAATATTATCATAATCTACATGTTTAGAAGCTAGTGTTTTATTACTTATTGTATCAATTACTATAAAGTTTGGAGTTTCATCTTTTACCTCTGGAGCTGGTTCCTCCTTTTTATGTTCTACAGTTGCTTTAGAACTATTTGATGAATTTGATGATTCTTCCTTTTTACTTGAAGTTTTTTTCTTTTCAGCAGATGAATTTTTTGAATTATATCTATTAGCATTAGAGTTCTTTTCAGTGTTAGAATCAGAATTATATTTAACTTTAGATGAATCATTAACTATGATATTTTCTTTATCATTAGTCTCTTTATTGCTTCTATTAATCTTACTATCTTCTTTATTATCAGTCTTGTCCGTACTAGTTTCCTTATCTCTTACTTCCTTATTGATTTTATCATTTTTGCTGTCTTCTTTATTTTCTTGCTCAGCTGTGATTGTAGCTTTTTCAGAAATTGTATTATTGTATGATTTTTGAAGTTTTTGTGCAAAAACAAACATTCCCGCAAAAATTATAAGAGCAGAAATTATAAGTAATATCTTATTTTTCCCCTTCAACATAGCACCTTCTCTCTAAATTCTAATAAATACACAAGGAAGCCTACAGCTTCCTTATGTATTTACTATTTTAGTTATTACTAATTCTTTTTCTTTTTATTAAAACAATCCCTGATACTATACAAATCAATGCACCAGCTATTAGTAAATTTAGATCCATAGCTTTTCCTGTTTTAGGAAGCTCGTCTGCTTTATTACCATTAACGGTATTGGACTCACTCTTACCACCATTGTTTGTTTTGTTATTTGTTTTGTTATCCGTATCATTATTTATTTCATTATCTGTTTTATTATTTGATTCCTCATCTGTTTTATCACTATTATCCTTAGATTGATCATCTTTAACCATCAAGCTATAAACACTAAAATGTGTAGTTTCAAAGGTAAATGTTAAATTATTATTATCAAATTTACCACCATCTATTTTTTCCCACTTAGTACCATTGTAATAATATGCTGCTAATTTTGAAACATCTATTCCCTTTATATCATCTTTTGATAATTTTATTACGACCTTTACTTTATTGCTGCCAAAATCCTTTATTTCAGTTATCTTTCCTTTATTATCTTTTACTGACATAGTATAATCAAAAACCTTACCTATGACCTTAGATCCATTTTTTATATTTAATATATTAGAATTTTTATCTAAAACTTCTCTTTTTAAAATAACCTGATAATCTTCTAAAATTCCTGTATATGAATCAAAAATCTTAGATGGTATATTCAAAGATGTATCATTCCAATTTACTACTACTTCATTTGACTCTGAACTCTTAATTATACCTATAGGTATTTTGATATCATCTGTATCTTTTGGAACATTAACTACAGGATTATTATTACCTTCAATATATACGGGTAATAATTTTGCATCAATATTACTCTTATAATAATTATATTTACCATTTCCTCTAAATTGCTCTAAGGCAATTAAAGCTCTTAATGCCTGCTCACTTGACATGTAATTATTATTAGTATCTGTTGTATGCTTAAATTGACCATCAGTACCCTTAAATGTAAGCAAGGCAGAAACTAAATTGTTTACGTCTTCTCCATTTGATTTAGTGAATAACTCACCAGCTGGGTCAACACCTATTGATGTAAGTCCTAAAATTGTAAAACTAATGCTTTCACTAGCTTCACTTCCCCAAGCTTCATAACATCCATTTTCTTTTTGCATTAATGCTAATGTCTTAACTGCTTTATCAATAGTATCTTTAATTTCTTTATTATTATCATAATAGCTTGATAACGCATTTATTGCAGCAGCAGTTGTATCAACATCTACATCGGAACCCCATATATTCCATCCACAATATTCATTTCCATCTACGTCATAAACCACTTTACTGTTAGCTAACTCCTTAGCTAGTATATCTTTTGTGATTTTATATTCTCCACTTACATTACAATAATCGTAAACCATCAGTCCAAATATCTGTGCATATCTATTAAATTCTTTTACATCTCTGTTAAATAACTCTTTAACCAAGTCATGACCTAAGAAATTATAAGGATTATAACCTTGGCTAGTAACATACATTATCATTTTTTCAAGATCTGTATCTTTGTAAAAATACTCTGATAATCCGTCTTCCTCTACTCCGCTCTTAAATTGTTTAACTATATTGTTAAAGCTTTCTTTATTACCTTTAACTCCAAATTTACTTAAACTTAAAGCTGACCACTCATCACCATTATTAGCTATCATATAGTTTTTAGTTTTTTCTAATTCACTCTTAATATCATATGAACCTATAGGTAATGATTCTTTATAGTTAACTACTATAGTCTTCTTACCTTCATTTCCAGCCTTATCTACTGCTTTAATAGTAATTCTATTTTCACCCTTAGAAAGATTAACAACATATTGTCCATCTTCATTATGCTCAATAACATTTTTCCCTAATTTAACTTCACTATTAACCTTACCATCAACATCGTCAATAGCAGCTACTGTAAATGCAAGCTCACTCTTTGTTACTGTCGTTTTGCTTATATTTGTTGTTATTTCTGGAGCAACTTCATCCTTTTGTTCAACGACTATTTTACAGTATGGTCTTGCTAGCATTCTATTGTCAAGAACTTTATCCTTAAAGGGTCTTCCAGTTTTACTGTAGTCAAAGGGATCACAATCCTTTACCCTTTTATCCGCAGTTACAATGTATGTTCCTGGTTTATTAAAGTTTAGTTTTACTTGTCCATTTTCATCAGTAACATATTCAGTGTCTTTATCATTAATAATTATTTTTGCCTTATCTACTAAAGCCACATCATTTGGTATTCCACCTGGGAAAAAGTATTTACCAGTTAAGTCTAGTGAAATATCTTCCCCAGTTTTTGCGCTAACTGCTTTCTTATCAAAGTAACCATAACGTGCATACACATAATTTTCCATGTAAAATAGTACTATACTATCACCATCTACTAAATCATGACCTGCAACTAACTTATCAGTATAATTATCATTAACATAATATCCCCAACCATCAAATGAGCCAAATGATCCCTGAGATACTCCATCAATATTGGATATATAGCTTCCACGTCCAAAGTTAAATTTGCTTTGATCTTTTGGATCAAGTCCATTGGCTTCTAAAGCTTTGATTATAGCATGTATCGCTTTAGGTTGCCCTTCAACTTCATTACAGTTATACTGTTCTAGCTCAAAATTTGTTACATCCACTTGTGTTTCTGGAATAATAGTATGGTCATTAGCTTCAACCCTAACCTTCACCTTTACAGACTTATCAGCAGCTTCAACTTTTTGTGTAAAAATTGTAGAAAACTGAGTAAATCCAATTAGTAATGCAACTAATAAACATAATAGATTCTTTTTAAATGTATTCTTCATAAAATCCCCTCCATTAATTTTTTATATAAGTTATATCAAGCCTTCTTTTGTATCTTAAAAGTACATCAATAAAGCTATCATAGAATATAATTGAGAAAATAAAGCTACCTCCTCCATGTAAAATATCAAATGTTAATCCTGACAGATAAGCCATGATAATACTTTGTATTGTAATTGGTTTTACAAAGCCCAAAACATACCAAAAATTCATGATCCAATCAAACATAAATCCATAGATAAAACATATAATTGAAAATTTTAGGGCACTTACTCTTTTTCCCTTTCTACCCCAAATACCAGAGATAATTCCCACAAGTCCCCAGGAAAACATCTGCCAAGGTGTCCATGGTCCCTGTCCAAAAAAAATATTAGATAAAAATGCTGATGTACTCCCAATAAGAAATCCCTCATAGGGTCCAAATACAAAACCTGATAATGCTACAAGGAATGTTACAGGCTTCACATTTGGTATAGGAGCAAAGGCAATTCTAGATAGTGCAGTAAATGCACTTAAAGTAGCAATTACTGCAATCTCCTTTGTACCCAGCATACTTTTCTCAAAGTAAAAATAACTTAAAAACAGTATTCCCAAAACCCCCAATGTAGAAAGTAGGGCAAAACTATTTTGGATATCCTTTTGCAGTGTAAATATCATAAGAACTAAAATAATAAGGGAAGTTATTATTAAACTAATTTTTTTCATTTGCTTGTCCCTCTTTTAGTAAATATTTTTTTCCTTCATCCAGTGTAAAAATCTTCTCATTTACATTCTTAAAAAGTTTATTTATGGAAGTTGTATAGTAAACTCCATGGCTTAGTACCTCATCTCTACTTCCCATTGATACTATTTCTCCATTAAACATAAGGGCAAAACTTTTGCAAAAATCACAGGCAAAATCCACATCATGGGTGACCATAACTATTGTAGTTCCATTATTATTTAAATTTTTTAGAACCCTACCTAATTTATTTTTAACTTCAAGATCAAGGCCTCTTGTTGGCTCATCAATGAGAAGTATTTTAGGCTTCATCACTAATATAGAACCTATGGCTACCCTTTGTTTTTGACCTCCACTTAAATCCCTTGGATTTTTATCCTTAAGTTCATAAATATCTAAATCTTTTAAAACCTTTTCTAATTCTTCCTTATCAAAGGAATTATAATTATCCATTGTAAACTTTAATTCTTCATACACCGTTGATTTTGATATGTAATCATTGGGATTCTGTGATACATATCCAATGATACTTGCCATCTTGTTAACAGTTAATTTCTTCACTTCATTACCAAATACCTTAATACTACCTTTATACTCTTTAATCCCAATAAGAGAATTTAAAAGTGTACTCTTACCGGCCCCATTTGCTCCCATAATACCTATGAAATCTCCATTTTCAATATTTAATGAAAGATCTTTTACGGCCTGAATTGAATTGAAGTAACAATTTAATTTTTCCATTTCTATTGCATTATTACCATATTCGCAGGCTTGTTTCTTAATATAATTTTTATCTACTTTTAAATCTAAACAATCTATGCTAATCTCAGAATATTTATCATCAATTCTACATCTAGTTTCTTTGAAATTATTAGGCATATTATCCCATGAAAGGTTTTTGCTAAGCTTCAAATAATCAGGTAAAAAATTAATAACTTCTTCTTTAGATTCTTTATAAAAATCATACCTACTATTATAAAAATTAACTTTACCCTCATTCATATAGGCAATTTTATCAGCTATATCAAACCATTTATTTACTCGCTGCTCTATAATGATTATTGTTATTCCTAATTCTTCATTTATTTTTCTAATTAGATTCACAATGCTTTCTGCCGCAGAAACATCAAGCTGAGAGGAAGGTTCATCAAAAATAATACATTTTGGCAAATATGCCACTGCAGAGGCTATTGCAACCTTTTGCTTTTGCCCCCCTGATAAAGTTGTTATATCTCTTTCTGCCAAGTCAGTTATTCCTATAAACTCCATGACCTCCCAAACACGTCTCTTAATTGTTGATTCACTTACCCCTATATTTTCAAGTCCAAAAGCAATCTCTCTATGAACCTTATTCATCATTAATTGTTTCTCTGGATCCTGAAAAACCATTGTAACTGTCTTTGCCCTTTCACTATGGCTCATCTCTCCCAAAGATGTTCCATCAATGGTAATGTTTCCAGATATGGTACCACCATAAAAATTAGGAACAGCACCTGTAATTGATTTAGCTAAAGTTGATTTTCCTGAACCTGACTTCCCAATTACTAAGAGAACTTCACCTCTGCCTAGCTCTAAATTTATGTTATCTAAAGATTTCTTTCCTTCTAGAGGATATGTATAACTTAAATTTTCAATCTCTATATATTCCATTGTCTTTCTCCCTACTATATTTTAAAATTAATAATGTAATAGCTAAAATTATTGCAAATATTAATATTGTTCCATAGTTAAATATATTTACTAGACTTACTCCATCATATATTTTGAAATCAACAACTCCTTTATATTGAGCAAATATATATACTATTAATAAAACCCCGCTTAAAACCATAATGAAAATATCTTTTTTTCTAAACTTCTGTCTGTCATAGGTACTTCTTTCATTACTTAAAAATCCTCTAACAAAAGCTGCTTCCCCTATATCAAAAGAACTTTCCATAGAATTTTCAAGTAATATTGACAATACTGGAACATAGCTTTTAGTCTTTTCTCTTGAACTCTTTTTATTAAAATCAACTCCTCTAATTGTATAAATTTCTTTAAGTTTATTTAATCTATCTCTAAGACCAGGAACTAACTTAAAAGCAATAACCAGAGTTAAAGTTGATTTTGGCATCTTGCTTGAAAAATATGAAATTGCCCTATCTGAATCAATAATAAATTCAAATGATATAAATAGACTAGCCACTGCAAATAACTTAAGTGCCATTGTTAATGCATATATTAAAGCCTCCAAGGTAAATTTTTTGCTTCCAATTTGAAATAAAATCATACTACCTTGTGTAACGAATATCATATTTAGAAGAATTATAAATATGGCAAAGGGTATAAAATAGACTAGAACTTTTTTTAATTTATATGTGTTTCCGCTATATATGAATAATGAAAATATATAAAAATATAGAGAGAAAACCACTGCCGGGTTATCATTAGAAAAAATTATTATTATTAATGATAAAAATAAAATAATATATGTTAAAACATGAAAATCAAACTTCCTTTTGGTAAAACTCAATTTTTCACCCCCTTTTAAAACTGTTAATTTATTGCTTATTTCAAATGAATTTAAACGTAAAAAAAGTCCATTTAACTCTAAGTTAAATGGACTTAAATAACATCATATTTATCAATGATATACATCATAAAAATATATAAATACAAAAAATATATTAAAAATATATTTTTGTATACATATGTATATAAATATCTTGTGTTACACCACTCCATTCTCCGCAGAGTTTATGTGTTAAAACACAGGCAGGTCTTCTGACTCAGGTTTCATGGTTTTTGTACACCTTCCCAGTTTCCCAGTGGTATAAGTACAAAACTCCACCTTTACAGCGGCGGGACCGTGTAGGATTTACACCTACTTCCCTTTTAATTGATAAAATCAAACCTATATTTTATTATTTAGTTTTATTTATTTTTTTAAATTTTACAAATATGATTATACTACAACAAATATTTACATTCAAGGTTAAAAAGTGAATTGTGAGTAAAATATATTACTTTTAATACTTAATTCCATCCCAGTACATGGTTTCTTGAACAACAGTTTTATCAGATAGATTAACCCCTTCCATTGCCCACTTTTTAAATTCTGGAAAGCCTGTTCTGTCTACGATATATCCTATATGTTCCTTACCACCTGGTGCATCCTTATCTATATATTCCTTAACATAGCTGTAGGTGTTACAGATTATTTTTATTATACTCTCTTCGTCTACCCAAGCTATAAAATCCTTAGCTAAACGTGGATTTTTCTTTCCTGTCCTACCTAAAAGTACAAGCTTATAATATTTTTCTCTGCTTCTAGTCCATGCATCTATTGGACATGCTATTACACATTCTCCACACCCTATACATTTCTTATGATCACGCTGGATTTTGTAGTTATTCATGGTTAATGCTCCAGTGGACTTCTTTGTACATGCTCTTACACAAGCTCCACAGGATACACATTTATTCATATCATATTGAGGTTCTGTCATCCCTATTATTCCAAAATCATTTAATCTAGCTTTTCCACAGTCATTAGAACATCCTGTTAAAGCTACTTTGAAGTGTAAATTATTAGGGAAGATGGCCTTTTCTATCTTCTTTGCAAATTCCGTTGTATTATAATTAGCATATGGACAGATATTGTTTCCTACACAGGCAGATATATTTCTAGTTCCAGCTGCAGAATAGCCCTTTCCTTCATCTGTTTGATTAATTTCTAATCCTTCAATGATTGGTTGCAATAATTCATTTACTTTATCCATATGTTCAAAGCTAATACCTGGTACTTCAAAACCTTGCCTCACAGTAATGTTTACAGTTCCATCACCGTATTTTTCTGCAATCTCTTGAATCATGGCTAAATATTTAGCATCCATCTTTCCCCCTGGAACACGAATTCTTGATGCTGTATATCCTCTTCTTTTTGTAACCCTAAATGCATTCTTTTTTAGGTTTTTAGTGTTTATATCCATGTACTTCACCTCCAATTAATCTATTAGCTCTTTGCCCTTTGTATAGTTAAACACAGGTCCATCTAGGCATATATACGTATCATCTATCTTACAATGTCCACATTTTCCAATACCACAGCACATTTTTCTCTCTTGAGAAATCCAAATATTTTTTTCTGGAATTCCTCTTTTTAAAAATTCAGCCACAGTAAACTTCATCATAATTGGTGGTCCTACTACAACTACTTGTACATCATTAATATCATCTATCTTCATATCTGGAATGTACTTAGTCACCATTCCAACATTTCCTCCATAACTCTCCTCTGCCTTATCTACAGTAAGAATTAATTCCATGGTGTTATTCCACCTCTTAATATCTTCCTTAAATAAAACATCTTCAGGAGATTTAAATCCACAAATTAGGGAAAACTTTTTAGCATCCTGTGGATTATTACCAAAATAGTCCACAATTCCCCTTACTGGAGAAAGTCCTGTACCTCCAGCTACTACAATAACTTCATGCCCTTTATAATTATCTATGTCAAAACCATTTCCATAGGGTCCTCTTAAAAATAATTTATCACCTACATAGTTACTAAATATTTCATCAGTAACCTTTCCTACCTTACGTATTGTTAAATCAACAATTCCTTCTCCAATACCACTTACTGATATAGGTGCTTCTCCATATTTAGGTATTGATACTTCAAAGAACTGTCCTGGCTTCACATCACCAATATAGCTCATTCTAAAGGTATACTCAATTTCTGTATGCTTTATTACTTCCTTTATTTCTGAAATAAAAGGTATATATTCATTCTTATTCATCTATTTCACCTCATCACATGCTGATTGCAATTTATTAATACAGTTACTAAATGAAATGTATTCTGGACATATATCATCACATCTACCACATCCTACACACATATGGTAACCCCATTTTTTCTTGTAATCATATACTTTGTGTAATACCTTAAAACGCATTCTTTGACCCTTATTTTGTCTGAAGCCATGTCCTCCAGCCATATCAGTAAATCCATCTACTTGACAGGAAGACCACACTCTTCTACGTTCTCCTACATTTTTATTATCTTCATAGAAAATATCTTGCATAGTGAAGCAAGTACATGTAGAACAGACAAAATTACAACGACCACAAGCAATGCATCTTTGATTATATTCCTCCCACATGGTGGATTTCATAACATCTAGACTAAGTTCTTCTGGAATGTTAACGGTAACATTATTTTCAGAAATAAATTTTGGTTCTACCTCTAAAGTCTCAGCCTCTTTTTTCTCTAATAAAATGTCAAAAGTTTCACATTTACTATCAAAGTAAACTTCATGATTTTCTACCCTAATGTATCCATCATAATTATTTGATTTATTAGTTCCCATATCTACGCAGAAACAATTTTCAAAAGTTCTTTCACATCCCATCAATATGAATTTTGTATTCTCTCTAAGTCTTTTGTAATAGTAATCTTCAAAACCATTTCTTAAGTATATATCATCCATTCTTTTTATAGCATGTAAGTCGCAACTTCTTAAAAACACTATTGACCCTTTAGATTTAGGGGCTGCTTCCTTTACTTCATCTTCAGTAAAATAAAGTAGAGTTTCAGATTGTGGTAATAACACTTCCTTAAAGGAAAAATGAGACTTTTCATCAAATACTATATCTTCAACCTTTGATATTTGCCCATATCTAATTCTGTCTGTATCGGAAAAGTTTGCACCACCTTTAATTAATATAGGAGCATATATTATATACTCTGATGAAAGTTCTTTTAAAATTTCATTAAATTTTTCTAAATATAATTTGTAACCCATAATTCACCTCTAATTTACTTTTTTTCTTGATATAATGTAGTATGGAAGAGCTACGAAGAAAATACCTCCAACCATATTACCAAGTGTTACAACTAAAATATTATATATATATCCACCTATGGTGACATAAGCATCAAAAGGTGATAATAACCCTATTGTTAATACTGTCATATTAGCAATACTGTGCTCAAATCCTACTGTAATAAATATAAATAAGCACCAAAATATCATAATTAATTTTGCTACCTCTTCTTTGCATTTAAATCCACACCAAACTGCTAAACACACTAATATATTGCAAAATACTCCACGGAAAAATAATGGTATAAGTGGTATTGTCATTTTTATTTCTGATGCCTTTGCAATGTATTCACCGACACTACCTGTAGCTAAACCTGATAATTTAAACATTACTCCTGCTATAATTGAACCTAGTAGATTTCCTAAAAAGCATACTAACCATAGCTTTATAGTACCTTTCCATGGTACATCCTTATTTAAGGATGCTGATGCTAGTACAAAGTTATTTCCTGTAAATAATTCTCCCCCTGCCATTATGACTAGACTCAACGCTCCACCAAAAGCTAATCCCATAACAATCTTTACAGCACCTGAACCTGCTGATGTCAGTTGACCTCCTATGGTAAAGATAAGAATAGAACCTAATCCTATAAATAATCCAGCCAACATAGAAGAAATAAAATATCCTATAGGGTTTTCATTCAACAATTGCATCTTAGTTTTACCAGCTGCACATACTTTGTTAAAATCTCCACAAACCATAATAAATCCCTTCCCTCTTTAATATTATAGCTTCATTATAGGCTTATAAAATTTAAAGCACCGTGATAAAAATCACGGTGCTTTAAAATATTCTAAAAGTTTTTCTTTATTTTTTATTATAAATTTTTTATTATTGTATTCAATTAATCCCAATTCACTAAGTTCTTTACATGCCCTTGATATGGTCTCCCTTTGTGCTCCAAATAAATCTGCTAGATAGGTTATACTAATCTCCATGTCTATTAATATACCATTTTCATTGGCTACCCCATAATCCCTACTTAGTTTCCAAAGCTTTGATGCAACTCTCTTTCCCATATTTAAAACTCCAGTAGTATTTTTAAATTGTCTATACATTCTTCTTACTTTTAAAGATAAAGATGACAGTACCATTTTTGTAAACTCAAAGTCTGATTCCATAACTTGTAAAACCTCCATGGTGTTACAATACATTATTTGAGAGTCCTCTATGGTTTCACAATTTATAGATGCAGTAGAACTTTGTAATATAACTTCATTTATAATATCACCTGGGCCCAATATAAATATTACTTTTTTTTGCCCCTTTTCATTGAACTTATATAATGATACCTTTCCCTTTAATACAATGTAGACATTGTCTACAATATCCTTATCTCTAAATAATACCTTACCCTTTTCATACCTAGTGACTCTAGTAATATTAGATAACTTTCTTAAAGTATTTTCATCTATGCTATTAAAACCTGGGAGCTCTTTCAATTCTTCTAAATTAACATATCTCATTTTCTAAATTACCCCAATCATTTTTTAATTAATTTATCATCCATATCCCACATGTTTTTTAAAATTTATTTATATAAATGTATTACAAGTCTCCTCTTAATAATATATTAATAAGTATGTTTACTAAACACATTAATTTTTAATTGAAAATTATTTTCAATTATATTGACATATGTAAAATATTATAGTAATATGAATTCATTGATAATAGTTATCAATTATTAAATCCTTAATCTTTTATATTTATCTTATATAGGAAATTTCTTTCTATTTACTTCAGGAGGATTTTTCCTATTTTTTGTCCTTTTAAGTTCTATACTTTAATTTATATTTTTTTACAACCTATATTATATAGTATATACCTTTAACCCTATAAACTACAAAATTCTATATTAAATTAAGAGAGTTATCAAAAAAATAAAAAGTATACCCAGCTTCTAAAACCACTTAGGTATACTCACCAAAATAATAAGAAATGTAATATAACCTACTATTATAGCTATTCTTTTATATGACAAACGGAATTCTTCAAAGCCATAATAAATATTTCCTCTATAGCCTCTACTATTAATTCCATCCTTAATTTCTTTCCAACGTTTTAAAGTATTAATAAAAAGTAAAGCAGCAAGACTTCCTGAATCTTTAACCTTATTCTTAAAACCACCAAAGGCACCTCTACATAACATACTCTTTCGTAATGTTTGAAATTCATCATCTATAAGTATTAAAAATCTCTCCATAGATTTTCCTATATCACAAATATCTCTAAGCCAACTTATCTTAGAGAATATATAAAATACATGATCTGTAGGTGTAGTTAAAGTTAAAAAACTAACTGATATCCCCCCAGACACCGCCTTTAATATAAGTATTAAAGTACTATACCATCCATAATCAAATACAAAGGTTATAGAAGAAACTAAAGCAAATAAAAAAGTTGCCTCTACAAAGTGCTTTACTATATGCATAGGGTTCTTATAAACAATATGAAGTACAAGAAAAAAAATTATATTTATAACCAAAGGATAGCACCTAGTACTAAAACTAAGTGCTATTATTGGTAATATACATAAAATTATTTTCTCTATAGGATGAATATTTGCTAATTTACTTAGCTTTGAATATGAAAGTACTGTCCTTAACATTCTTTCACTTTTCCACCTACATTAGTCTTAGCTCCTTTATTCTTTGAAGCTCCTTTTTTAACACCAATGTAGTATCCTATGAATCCAGCCCCAATTGCTGCTTGTAAACAGAAAAGGAAGCTTTCAATTTCTCCTGATGGTGGCTCCCACATAGGTGCTGCCCAAGGTTCATAATCTCCATTTAATTCTTGGATTTTAACTTCAATTTCTCCATCGGCACCATTAAATTCACCATTTCTACCTAAGAATAAAGATCCTACCACAATTGCTATACATAATAAAATTAATCCTATATTTTTTTTCATATTATCTTACACCTCCAACTTCTAATAACTCCTCAGAGGCATGTTTTTCTATAAAGTCAAATATCATAACAGTTATTATTCCTTCTACTATAGCAAGTGGAACTTGAGTTATAGCAAATATTGATACAAACTTTATAAATGCCGCTGCAAATCCACCTGTAGTAGCTGGGAATGCAAGTCCAAGTTGAATAGATGTAACTAGATATGTTGCTAAGTCCCCTAGAGTTGCACCAAGGAATATTGCTAATTTCTTATTTTTATTTTTAAATATCTTATAAATTGCAAAGGCTACTATTGGTCCTGCAATACCCATTGATAAAACATTAGCTCCTAAAGTTGTTAATCCTCCATGAGCTAAGAAAAGCGCTTGGAATAAAAGAACTACTATAGAAACCACAGACATGGCAAATGGTCCAAATATCATTGCTCCAAGACCTGTACCTGTTGGATGTGATGAACTTCCTGTAACAGAAGGTAGTTTCATTGCTGATAATACAAAAGCAAAAGCTCCAATCAATGCTAAAAGCATTTTTAAATCCTTGCTACTCATAGTTTTCTTTCTTATATCTCTAATTCCTAATGCTACAAATGGAATACATGCTACAAAATAAAAAGCACACCAAGCCATTGGTAAAAATCCTTCTGCAATATGCATACCATAAGCTAATTTAGGTACTGTAAAGAATAATGCTAATGCCCATATAAATACAAATGATTTTTTAGTAATACTTGATTTATTCATAATTTTTCCCCCTTATATTTAGTAAAAATAATTTAATTTAAATATAATACTGCTAGCATTGCTTATATTTAAATTTCTATATACTTAACTGTAGCTAAATAATGTGATTATAAATAATATACTTAACGTGCACTTTAAATATATCAGTATACAATCTATAACATAACTTTTTATTTTGTATAATAAAAGTTACTCCCACCGTAACCCGAGTCTTTTATTACACTTTGAAATGTTACTAATAGTTTTCTTGGTTGCTACAGATATAGTGACTTAATTTCTCTTCATCATTAAAGACTTTACCGTAATCCATGGTCTTTCTTTCTACTACAAAAACTTTAATTCCCATGTCTATGGCAGCCTTTATTTTTTCATAAGTTCCACCTTGTGGACCACTATCCTTTGTTATTAAAGCCCTACCATCATATTCTTTTATAAAGGCTTTATTTAGTTCATAACCTATAGGCCCTTTTATGAATATCAAATCTTCAACCCTAACACCTAAGTTAAATACTTCCTCCATAACTTTTAAAGAAGGTAGCACTCTATGAACTATTCTATTTTGAAGTTTTAAATCTAATATCTTATCTATATTTCTACTTCCCGTAGTATTTAAAATACATCCATCTATATCTTTTAGGGCTTCTCCTAATTCTTCATAGGTTGGCACCTCTATTATCAAATCATTTTTAGGTAACGTATCTAAAGTACTTTGCCTTTCATATCTTACATACTCAATTCCCATATCCTTTGCTATCTTCATAGCTGTTCCACTTATTTGAACTGCATATGGATGAGATGCGTCTACAATTACCCTTACACCACTTTTCATAAATAATGCTTTTAACTCTTCATAAACTAAAGGTTTATCATTTAATATTTTATATTTATAATCCACTAAAAGCTCTCCACCATAGGTTGTAGCTGTGGATACTAAAATGTTATCTGTATATTTATTTAGATGGGAAAGAATTACCTTTCCCTCTGATGTACCTACTATTAAAGCTATCATTGTAATTCTCCCCCCTAATGTCTACTTGTTTTCTAATTTATATCCTCTTGGAGTTATAAATAATCCATCTTTTATATAACTCTTAGTGTTTCCTATAATAACCATAGTCATCATATCTACTATAGAATCATCAAAGGTTCCTATAGTGCAAACTGTAGCTTCTTGACCTTCTCTTAAGGCATGCTTTACAATAGCAACTGGTGTATTTTCATTTCTATATTCCTTTATTATACCTATAGCTTCTCTTAAGTAATGAGGTCTCCCCTTGCTCTTTGGATTATAAAGAGATATTATAAAATCCCCTTCTGCTGCAAGCTTAACTCTCTTCTTTATATCTTCATATGGAGTCATTAAATCACTTAAGCTTATGTTGCAGTTATCATGCATAAGTGGAGCTCCAACTATTGATCCTGCTGAAGATGATGCTGTAACCCCTGGAATTACCTCTACTTCT
The DNA here is from genome assembly GCF_002477055.1 of Clostridium sp. UBA7503. Lineage (NCBI taxonomy): Bacteria > Bacillati > Bacillota > Clostridia > Eubacteriales > Clostridiaceae > Clostridium > Clostridium sp. UBA7503. Next base: position 93,841 of record NZ_DLNT01000028.1, on the reverse strand, counting down.
TCATCCTTTTTCATTTCAAGAATTAACCCAGCCATACCATAGATTCCAGCATCTCCTGTACTTACTACAGCTACCGTTCCTTCACTAGTTAATCTTAAAGCTTCCTTGCATCTTGCCTCTTCACCCATCATTCCTGTAGAATAAACTTTCTTACCATCTAAAAGTGGCTTTATCATTTCTATATACTTTGTGTATCCTACTACTATATCGCTTTCTTCTATAGCTTTTACAGCTTTAATTGTCATGTAATCAAGTCCTCCTGGACCGATTCCTACTACATATAATTTTCCCATTATTTTTCCTCCATTATCAGTAGACTAACTTTCCAATACAAAGGGTTATACCTTCAAAACTAATTTTATCTGTAAATAACTCTCCACCTGCTAATTCAACACAAGGCTCACATACAGCTCTTACACCTATAGATTTCTTAACAAAATCGCTGCCCTTGTATTTATGCTCTATATTTTCTATTTCTTTTAAAGAATGAATCTCCATAGGACAGTTTAAAAATTCACTTAAAGCAATTAATGCTCCCTCATTCTTTTTAACTTCCACTGTAGAAATAGTTTTTATGGCTCTTAAATCTATATTGTATTTCTTCAAAGTATCCACAATAAAGTTTTTAACTTTGTCCTTATCCACATCTTTTCTACATCCCATACCTAATATGATGTTTCTCCTTATGAGTTTAAGGTGAATCAAGCCTTCAACGGGAAGCAAGTTATCCACATCTATTTTATTAGATACTGTAACGATACCCTTCATATCTCCTTCAGGAATTACATATCCTTTTGGCATTTTTATTTGGCCTTCATCATCTAAAAAACCGACCTTAGCTTTATCAACTAACTTGGCAGCTATGTCTTTAGCTATTTTCATATCATCTATAATCAGGTTATTATTCTTAGCAATCATGTCTGGAGCGTCTATTCCCATGGTATCTGTGGCTGTAGTTATAACTGGTGTAGCTTTAATAATTTCTGAGACTTTTAAAGCAAGTTCATTAGCCCCTCCAAGATGTCCTCCTGCAAGACTTATGGCAAATCTACTTTCACAGTCTACAACTACTACTGCTGGGTCTTTATCCTTTCCCCTTAGAAAAGGTGCTATTCCTCTTACTGCAATGCCTGTAGATGAGATAAAAATTATTCCATCTACAGTATTCATAAGCTCTTCACATACAGATTTTAGTTTGAAGTTTTTGTTATTATAACTAGAGTAAAGCTTAAGATTTAAAGTTTCACTTAGTTTTTTTGCAATATCATCTCCTTGTCTTGTTACAGACACTGCTGCTAACTTCATAACTCTCCTACTTTCTAGAATTATACATTCTAATAACTATTTTTGTCCTTCTCTAAACATATGAGTAAAGGATTTATCATATAAAAGACTCTTATCATAATCACAGTTTATAAAGTCGCCTACTAATATTTGAGCACATTTAGTGATTCCTGCTTCTTTAACCTTTTCTGATATATCGTCTAAAGTTCCAATTATAGCTCTTTCATCTTCCCAAGTAGCTCTTTCAACTACAGCTATATTAACATTTCTTCCATAACCTTTTCTTAACTTTGCAACAACCTTCTCTATCATGCTAATAGATAGGAAGATTGCCATAGATGCTCCAATTGAAGCTAATCTTTCTAAGTCTTCTGTTTCTGGCACTGGAGTTCTTCCTTCAACTCTAGTTAATATTACTGTTTGAGTTACTGATGGAAGTGTAAATTCCTTTTTTATTACAGATGCTGCTGCTGTAAATGAGCTAACACCTGGAATTACCTTGTACTGAATATTTAATTTATCAAGTTCATCCATTTGTTCTTTGATAGCTCCATAGATAGCTGGATCTCCTGTATGAAGTCTTACTACCATTTTGTTTTCTTTTTCAGCCTTTTCCATAACTTCAATAACTTCTTCTAAAGTCATAGATGCTGAATTGTGTATTTCACATCCAGCCTTACAATAATTCATATGCTCCTTGCTTACAAGGGAGCCTGCATATATAACTACATCTGCCTTTGCTAATGTATCTCTTCCCTTTACTGTGATTAACTCTGCATCTCCTGGACCTGCTCCTATAAAATAAACCATTTTTCTTCCTCCTAATCTCTGTTTGCTATTATAAGTGACATGTATTCTTTATTATCTAAAATATCTTCTCTCTTATGTAAAATTTCTTGACCTTCTCTTCCAGCTCTTTTTATATATACATAGTTAAAGCCTTTTTCGTCAAGAACATCTAACACTTCTTCTTCTCTTTTATAAACCTTCATTATAACTACATACTTTTCATCTTTTATATCTGAAACTCTGCTAGCTGGTGTTATAAGTAATGGTTCATCACCTATAACTAATGGTTTTTGTGCAAGACTAGCACTAGCACAGAAGGAAGTTATCCCTGGAATTGTTTCAACTTCAAAGCCATGCTCTTCTATATATTTCAGTAAATATATATATGTACTATAAACAAAAGGATCTCCTAAAGTTAAGAAGGCTACATTCTTTCCTTCCTTAAGCTTCTCTTCTATTGCTTTAAAAGCTTCATAGATTTTTTCTTCTTGCTCTTCTCCACCCATTGGAAATTGCTTTATCATAACTTCTTTATTCTCTGATATAAAATCTTCTGCAATTCCTAAAGCTATACTTTTTCCACCTTTCATAGCACTTGGTGAAACAATTACTTCACACATTTCTATAGTTTTAACCGCCTTTAAGGTTAATAGCTCTTTATCTCCTGGTCCTACTCCAACTCCATATAACTTTGCCATCTATTTCACTCCCCTATTTCTAATCTGCAACAATATATCTAATTCTTATAAGCCTCTACAATAAAAATTGGATTATATCCAAATAACATATAACTTTGGCCTCTTGTTTTACTTACTCCAACTTGAGTACAGCTAATTTTCATATTTAATTCTTTTAAGGTACTCATCGCTTTATATACATTATCAATGGTAATAAAATTTAAAACCATTACTCCATCATCTTCAAGCAGGCTATGGCATTTGTCAATTATTCTTTTAAGATTTCCACCACTACCTCCAATAAAAATACTATTAAATTTTTCCTTAATAGAGTCTAAAGCTTCTACAGCTTCACCTTCTATAACTTCTAAATTATCACAATTAAATTTATCTTTATTTTTATAGATTACCTCTAAGGCTTCTTCATCTCTCTCTATGGCAACTACCCTACCATTAATGCAAATCTTACTTCCTTGAATTGATATGGAACCAGTTCCAGCTCCTACATCTAGAAGTTTAGAATTTTCCTCTAAATTAAGTTTTGCTACACTTAGAATTCTAACTTCTTCCTTTGTCATAGGACAGTTTCCTCTTATAAACTCTTCATCTTTTATATATTTCATTTAAACTTCCTCCACTACAAAGACACTTAATGAAGAAAATTCCTTCTCCATTATCTCCTCTGGTGTACCTACTGTTATTTTCTCATCTTCATAGGATAAATTTTCTCCTACCCATATATTACAACTTATATTTTCTATAAACAGTTTATCTGCTAAAACCTTAGGTGAATTTTTACTATCTGTTAAGAATATACACATGCTATTTTCTTTAACAACCGTTAAAAAATCTTCTTCTCTTCCATGGACACTGCCTAAAAATTTTCCATTCCAACTCTTCCCTATCTTGCTCATTAGATATTGAAAAGAGCTCAGCCCTGGTATTATCTCTATAGGCTCCTCTTTTATGTTTCTCTTTATATAATCAGTAACTCCATAAAAACATGGGTCTCCCGATGCAATTATAGATATTTTCTTGCTCTTGTTCTCTTCTACTATCTTCAAAATATCTGATAAAGACTTAACTGCCAATCTTTCAGTATTTATAAAGTTTACACTTTCCAAAGCTCTAGAAAACCCTACTAACATATCACTATTTTCTAGAGTTTCAACAGCCTTAGGAAGTATATACTCCTTACTTCCTGGACCAAGTCCTACTACATAAATCATCTTTCCACCTCTATAATGTTGTAGCTAATATCTTAGGATTAGTTGCACCCCAATACATAACTACATCACATTTAAGTTCACCATAGCTATAAAGCTCCATTCTTTTCTTCACTTTATCTACAATAGTTTTATATATCTCACTATATTCACCCTTTAAAGCTTTTATAGCACCCTCTGTAGTCTTTTCATTATATATACTTCTAACTAAGTCATGTGGAGCTCCTGCTAATGCTAATTCTAATGCTATTACTTCTAGTCTTACATCACATACTCTACTGTGAGTGTTAAAGCTACCAGCAGATATCTTGCATATCTTACCTATATGACCTATTATAATTATCTCTTTAACTCCACAACTAGCACAACATTCTATAGCAAATCCAACAAAGTTTGATATTATAGCCACTTGATCTATAGAATATCCCATAGACTCTGCAACCTTTTCTCCCATATTCCCAAAGGCTAATATAAGAACCTTATTTTTTAAAGCCTTTTGAGTTATCTCAATTTTTATTGATTCTTTAATTGATTCTTCAGACATAGGATAAACAATTCCTGTAGTTCCTAATATGGATATTCCTCCTACTATATTAAGCCTAGGATTAAAGGTTTTCTTTGCTACTTCTTCTCCCCTTGGTACAAATATAGTAATAGTAACTCCTTCATCCTCTGGAAGCACACTACTTACCTCTTGCTCTATCATAAGTCTAGGTACTGGATTAATAGCAGCTTCACCCTTTTCAATATAGAGTCCTTCACCATTAACTACTCCTACACCTTTTCCACCTTTTAAAATATATCTCTCTTCACCTTTTTCAGCTCTTGCCCATATAGGTAATCCATGGGTAGCATCTATGTCATCTCCACCATCTTTTATAATGGAACATTCCACATAGTCATCACCAAAAACAACTTCATCTATTACTAAGTTTAAAATTATTCCCTTTGGTGTATTAATCTCTATCTCTTTAATTTTTTTACCAGTAAAAAGCATGTAGGTAGCGGCCTTAGCAGCTGCTGCTGCACAAGACCCTGTAGTATAACCACATCTTAACTTTTTACCATTACTGTTAACATATAAGTCTAGCATTCTAATACCTTATCTTTCTACTAACATATACATAAGAGCATTGACTATAGCTGCTGCTACTGCACTTCCGCCTTTTCTTCCTCTAACTGTCATCATATCTATATCTTTTAATTTTTCTATTTCCTCTTTTGATTCAGCTGCTCCTACGAATCCTATTGGAGATCCTATAATAAATTTACAATTAGACTTTCCTGATTCAATAAACTCTTTAAGTTTGAATAAAGCCGTTGGAGCATTTCCAAATACAAAGAACTCTACTCCATCTTCTACCGCCTTTTCTACTGCAGCCATAGAACGAGTTATACCTCTTTTCTTTGCTATCTCTACAACTTCTGGTTCTGATACATAACATACAACCCTACAATTTAACTTTTCTAATGCTCTTTTATTTATTCCTGAAAGTGCCATATTAGTATCTGTATATATAGTTGTTCCCTTTTTTAGAATCTCTAGGGCTGTATCTATAGCATTATCTGTCATATAAACTAAATCCTTATATTCAAAGTCTGCTGTAGTATGAATAACTCTCTTAATTATAGAAAGCTCTCTATCATCGAAATTATGAGGTCCCATTTCTTCTCCTATAATTTCAAAACTTCTCTTTTCTATGTCCATTGGTATTTTTATATAATCCATTTTTCCTCCTACTTAAGGAAATAACTTTCCCTTATAAATCTCTATTTTAAATTTACATCTACTTAATTAAGCTATTTAAAAAATCAATATTAGAAAAGAAATGTATATGTCCATAAGCTGCTAAAACATTATTTTTTACATACCCACACTTCCACTTCTTTGTGGTTCCATCGTAGGCTTTCTTTTCTAATTCATATATTTCTTCTTCTTTTAAATCTACCAGTGATTTATGGAACTCATGACAATTAATTATCATATCCTTTGGCAATATAGGATTTTTTTCTGTTATCTTTATAGTTGCGTATCCAAAATTATTAAGTTTTCCAGTCATATAAGATATTCCATTAAAGAAACCTACTGTTTCAACTCCATCTATGCTCTCTGTAAGATACATAAGTCCACCACATTCTGCATAGCATTTTACTCCATTGTTTAAGGCTTTTCTAATACTATTTAACATAGATTTATTAGAAGATAACTCTTCCTTGAATACTTCTGGGTATCCTCCACCTATATATATAAAATCTACATCCTTTGGCATTTCTTTATCTTTTAGGGGGCTAAAATACTGAACTGTTCCAACCTCTTCTAAAAGCTCTATATTCTCTTTATAATAAAAACTAAAGGCTTTATCATATGCTACTGCAATCTTTATATCTTTGTTTTCAACGTGGAAATCTTCACTGTTATTAGATTGAATATCTGAAGCTTTAAATTCTTCTATAAGGCTATCTATATCTACATACTCTTCCATAAGGCTACTGCATAACTCTATCTTCTTTGATAAATCTTCAACCTCGCTACTCTGCACAAGGCCTAAATGCCTACTTTTTAAAGCTAACCTCTCATCCTTAGGTATGTATCCGAAAACTCTAATCCCTTTACAATTTACTTCAATAGCTTTTTTCAAAAGTTTATAGTAACTTTCACTAATATTATTAAGTATTATCCCCACTATGTTCACATTTTCATAATTTCGAAGTCCTTCTATTTCAGCGCATAAAGTTGCTGATTGAGCTTTAGGAGATAATACTAATACCACAGGCAAATCTAAAGTTCTAGATACATGTGCTGTAGAAAAATTAGTATCTATACCTTTTCCATCATAAAGTCCCATAACTCCTTCAATGATTCCTAGGTCACCCTCACCTCTTACATAACTTTCCTTAACCCCTGGTTCTCCCATTAGAAATAAATCTAAGTTTCTTGTAGCCACTCCTGTTATTTCTCTATGAAAGGCTGGATCTATATAGTCAGGTCCAACTTTATATCCTTGAACCTTATATCCTCTATCTATAAGAGTTTTCATAAGTGCTAATGTAACAGTGGTCTTTCCACCGCCACTACTATTTGAAGAAACTATTATACTTTTCATAATTTACTCCTTTACGGTGTTTTCTTCGTATCTCCCAAATTAAGATATTTATTATCTATTACATCTTGTACATGATTCACATATATATGTCTAAACTTCTCAATCTCGCCCAAACCATGAAGATATATGTCTACTTTAATTCCAGCTTCCTCTAAAATAGTCTTCCATGAATCCTCTTCATCAGAAGCCATGTCATTAGTGGCATGATCTCCAGCTACTAGCATAAGTGGTGCTAACTTAACGTGATCAATACCTTCTCTTTTAAGTATTTCTACTATCATATCTACGGTAGGATATCCTTCTACTGTTCCAACATATACATTATTATAATTTAAGTAAGTAAATACGCTTTGAAGTGCTACAAAGGCTGAGTTAGCTGGATGATTACTTCCATGTCCCATAAATACCATGGTCTTATCCTTTGGTATAATTTCTTTTATAGCATCTATAAACATCTCGTAATCATTAGGTGTTTCTTCTCCTCCTTGAAAGTGAAGGGCTGGTCTACCTACTTTTATTGATTTAAATTTATTACTACCTCTAAACTTATCAACTACTAATCTAACATATTGGAACTCTTCCCCTGGTATTATATGAAGCGGCTGAACTATAACTTCTTCATAGCCTTCTTTATATAGTTGCTCTAAAGCTTCCTCCGGAGTAGGTATAATTATTCCATCCCTATTTTTTATTTTTTTAATTATCATATGGGCTGTAAAAGCTCTCATAACATGATACTCTTTAAATCTTTCTCTTATTTCATCCTCAATTTTTTCTATAGTTAATTTTAATGTATCCTTATAAGTAGTTCCAAAACTTACTACTAATATAGCCTTTTTCATTTTAGTTCCTCCAAATTTAATAAATTAGTGCAAAATAAAACCTCTACCCAAAAGGTAGAGGTTAAAATTCAATTTAACTCATAACAGAATTATAATTTGTAATAAATATACAAACCAAACTATTAACTCCCTTCCCTCCGAAGTGTCATATCTATGCTTTAGGCAGGTCTCCTGACTCACGTATCATCCTCCATCTCACCTTCCCAGAAATACACTCCAGTGGTTTTTCTATGAGATTTCGTCTTCGTACACAGTAGCGGGGGCTGTAGTGGACTTTAACCACTTTCCCTATTAAACATGATGTACCTAAAACTATACTTTATTCAATTTAAATCAACATATTATTTGCTATTTCTTTTTAATCCAATTTAATTATACCCTATGATTTAATTTAATTCAATATGAATATACTAGTATTTATAAAAACAGTATAATATATTCGTGTTAAAATAATGATATACTATTTAAATAGTATTATTCACCAGTAATAATTATTCTAATTTTTAATATATTTTATATGAGGTAAAGATATGTTTTTTGTTTATATATTAAGATGTAATGACAATACTTTATATACAGGATGGACAACTGATTTAAACAGAAGGCTTAAATGCCATAATAGTGGTAAGGGGGCTAAATACACCAGATGCAGACTACCTGTAGAAATTGTTCACTATGAAAATTTACCTGACAAATCTTCAGCTTTAAAAAGAGAATGCGAAATAAAAAAACTTTCTAGAGCAGAAAAACTTATTCTTATAGAAAACACCATAAATAGCACGGAGGGAAATCAATGAAAAATACAAAGTCTTCTTTTTCTTTATTTTTTAAATGGATATTTAGATCAATTTTATTAATACTATTTGTTTATTACTCATTTGTAAAAACTAATAATAACTCAAATTACATTAACAACATTCTATTAATTCTTATCACGTCCTTTATACCAGATATAATTCTAAATATATTTAAGGTTAAATTATCTAGTTTACCTGACTTTTTATTGCAATTATTCATATTGTTAGCTCTACTATTAGGGCGGATGTATAATATGTACTCAATACTACCTTGGTGGGACATATTTCTTCATTTTGCTTCAGGTGCTCTTTTAGGGTTTTTATCTTTAATAATTTTAAAACCTCTTATAGGTGAAAATAATCTGAAAACCCTTCCACCATTATTCATAGGGATATATATATTACTCTTTACTATTTCTGGAGCTACATTGTGGGAGTTCTGGGAATTTGCAGGAGATCAACTATTGGGGTTTGATTCTCAACTTAATAGTCTTACGGATACTATGACAGATATGATAAGTGGTTCTTTAAGTGGTGTTATATTATCTATAATGGGATTTTTACACATTAAAAATGGTTCATTCAAATTTTTGGATAAATTTATTAATGCTATTAAAAAATCTCATAAATAAAACTAAAGACTTATATTATAAAGTTAAAAGACCAAGATCTTAAAAATCTTGGTCTTAATTATTTAAGTTCTATGCGATTTCTGAATTACATTCAGCTTCATTTTCTTTCATTAATCTTCTTATAAGTTCTAATAACTCACTTGTTGAATTTGATTTATCAAAAGTCATACAATTTTCTTTAATCTCTCTTAATTTGTTTTTGTCCTTAATTAAAGCCTTTATAGCTTCAGTACAATTATCACCTCTGCCTATAGATATGGACATGCCATGATCTAATAGAAATTTTGCATTTGCTTCTTCTTGTCCGGGTATTGCATCAAAAGTAATTAAAGGAAGATTTGCTGCTAACGCTTCTGATACTGTAAGGCCTCCTGGTTTAGTAATTAAAACGTCCGCTAAGTTCATATATCTATGAACTTCATTGGTAAACTTAATAAGCTTTGTCTGTTTTTTACTAAACTTAATCTGTTCCTTAATTTTATTATATAGTCTTTTATTATTACCGGTTAGAATTATAATTTGAAAATCTATAGGAATATTATTTATATTCTTATAGATTTTTTCTATATTATATACTCCGAAGCTTCCAGCCATCACTAACACAGTCATTTTATTTTCGCTTAATCCCAGCTCATCTAACAGTATTTTTTTATCATCTTCATCTTGATGAAAAAAACCATCATATACAGGTATTCCATAAGGATGAACTTTTTCTGGAGGAACGCCTCTATCTATCATACCTTCCACCATGTCTTCACATGCTACACAATATTCATCTACATTAGGTTTTATCCATGTTTTATGTGGTGCATAATCAGTCATTATACATATTGATGGCACCTTTATACTTCTATTTCCCTTTAATATAGAAATCATTTCTGTAGGAAATGGATGAGTAGTTATGATTACATCTGGAGCAAATGCTTCTATTAGTGGTATTAATTTTTTCGAAAACAAATAAATTAACTTTGTTACTAAACATGTTAAAACCCCAGACTTGTCCGTTAAATTATATATATTTTTATATAAGGAATTTAAATACTTTGCCAGTACTATATATCCCTTAGTTACTATTTTATTTATAAATGGATTAACATACTCTAAGGTATCCACTACTTTTACTTTAGCATCTAACTCATTTTCTAAAACATATGATTCTAAAGCCTTTGATGCTTTTAAATGTCCTCCACCAGTAGATGCAGATAAAATAAGAATATTCATATTTACAATCCTCTCTCTATTTACTTCACATGGTCTTATGTAGTAAATTTAACTATTTTATTTTACCACACCTATTATGCTTTAGTCCAATTAATTAAATCTAACATAATCCATTTAAAATTATAAACATTTCATATACTTTTATTATCAAATACAAATTTGATAATATGTTCATCGTGATACTATCTTAGAATAAAATATATTCACCATAAATAGTTAATATTACTTATACTTCTCTATAGATAATTCTAGCACTACTGATAAAATATTCTTTTCTATTGTATTTAAAACTTCTATCAATGTATCTACACAGGTTTCTACTTTTTCAGAAGCAGTACCATAGTTTTCTCTATCTTTTAATTCTACTACTATAATTTGTGATAACTTAAGTACATTTTGTGCATATTCATTTATCTTTTTGTCATTAATATAACCATTCACAAATTTATAATTATTTATAATCTCTTCAAATTCTATTATGAATTCATCTCTATAATAGCTTTCCACATTTATCCAATTAGGTATTGTGTTATTTTTAATTTTATCTCCAAAGACTTTAATTTTTTTATTTAGTTCAAATAGTTCCTTGTAACTTTTTATTTTATCATTATTAATATCTATAGCACGTTCTTTCTTAGATTTTTTTCTCTCTTCCATAATTAGTTTTCTCATTATTAATAGAGATATACCTCCACCAAATGCTGCAGATATTAATGGCACTATTATTCCTAACATCCAAGTTGCCTTGTCCATAAATAAATCACCTCAAATATAATATTCGTTGCAAATATTACATTTCTGAATGAAATTAGTCTTCATATCTTTTTCTATGCTTAATCATTATTTCATTTAATATATCACTAGTACTTTGTGGTGTATATGTTATAGCATTAGCCCCAGCAATTATAGTTTCACGTATGCTCTCATCTGTAGGACCTCCTGTTGCTATAATAGGTATATCTGGATACTTACTTCTTATATGTCTAACAATATTCGCAGTTTCTTTAGCTCCTGATACATTAAGTATAGTTGCTCCTGCCGCTATTCTTCCATCTATATCATCTTTCTCTGAAACAACGGTAACTAATATTGGTAAATCTATAGTTTCTCTCATCCCTTCAATAACATCATTGCCTATAGATGAATTAACTACAACCCCCATAGCCCCCTTAAATTCAGCATCCAATGCTAGATTTATTACCCTTTTACCTGTAGTAATAGATCCACCTACCCCACAAAATACTGGAATATCTGATGCTAGTAATAGTGCTTCAGTTATTCTAGGTTGAGGCGTAAATGGATATACTGCAATAACAGCATCTGCATTAGTATTTCTTATAACTGCTACATCAGTTGAAAACACTAAAGATTTAATTCTTTTCCCAAATATAACAATTCCAGTAGCGTCCCTAATAACCTTAGGTAACTCAATCATATGACTTCTTAGTAAACCTTTAAATTCTGGCACACGTTTTTCCATAAAATTTCTCCCTTCACCACATAAAGCTATGTTCTTTCTAAAAACATAGCTTAAATCACGCCTCACATAGATAACTTTAAATCACATATATAAACTTAGAATGTGATTAATAACTTATTTTATTTTCTTAACTTACAGATTATATCACAGGTTTATTACTTCCTCAATAAATTTATTTAATTATTTTTATGGAATTATACGGTATATTTCTACTCTCTTTGTCTATCTAAAATAAGATAAAAGAAAACAATAAAAAAACCTAGTGATTACTAAAATCACTAGGTTTTTATGGCAGGGGCACGAGGACTTGAACCCGGAACCAACGGTTTTGGAGACCGCTACTCTACCAATTGAGCTATACCCCTTCGTTACTCGTTTATTATATTATATAATAAACATAAATGCAAGAGGTTTTATATAAATTATTCAACATATTCTTAAGTCAATACTAGTATAAATAAGTCGAAGTATTTTCACATATTGAAATATTTATCATCTTATTATTCATTACCTTTTTATAGGAACATAAAAATTCATTTAACTCATTATCAGTTAAATCTATTTTCCCAAAACTTTTTAATATAACATTCTCATCTTGAATCATTATATCTAAATCATTCTTGTCATTCTTAATACTATATGAAGTTACACTTTTTACTTTAAGCTTTCCTTTATATTTTTCTTGAAATCCGACCATTTTTCTTGCATCTTCATACTCATTACCTAATCCATTTAAAGGATTCTCTATACCCATAGACTTCATTTGGCTTTCTACATCTTCAGTAGAAATTCCATACCTCTCCATAACCTTCTTCTGGATATTCATAAATTTCTCTTGAGATATATTATTTTCCTTCATATACTTAAATATTTCTCTGCTCATTTCCGCCATGGATAGCTTTCCTTGAGCCATTGAATAATACATAGAATATATGTAATCCTCAAATTTATCTACATCTTTATCTGTAGCCTTATTTTTCAGTTCATTAAAATCTATTACATCACTAATTTTAACCAGCTCCTTGAATACAATATTTCTTCTATCACATTATTTATTTTATCCCATAAATTTGTATTTTAGTATCTTATTATTTATTAAATCTAATTTCTAATCACTTTTATTTCCTATAATTACATAATAACAGAAATAAAACCATTACGAATCTACTTAAGTATAACTGAGGTTAAAAGATGATAAACAGAGCTCTTTACCCCCACTTTAAAGAAGATGCAGGTATTAGAGCTAATAGTCATCGTATAAAGTTAAGAAATATGTTTGTAAATCAGTATATTATAAAAGTATTCAAATTACTACTGTATTAATTATGTATTTAAAATATATTAATCTTTTCTTAATATATAATTATGTACTGTTGAGTATGTAGTTACATACATACTCAACTATATGCTACTGTATCTTGAATCCAGATTGTTTCACCTTCTCAAGAATTTCATCCATATTGTCTGTGTTTAATCTTATTACTATCTCTTTAACTTCTGTTATGCTCTTAGGATCAACAACTACAAAGCTTATAATTTGCCCTTTGTTTTCAGTAATTATTTTTGATAATTTAGATATTTGTCCAGGTATGTCATAAGCAATTACAGCTAATCGTTTACCTTTATTTAATCCAAATAACTCTGTAAATTGATGAAAAATACCGTGATGTGTTACTATTCCTTGCATTTCTCCATTTTTATTTATTACTGGTACAAATGAAACACTTTTAGTTTCTAAGAAATGTGCAGCCTCTTCAATTTCATTAAAAGGAGTTATTGATGGTACATCAGTTCTCATTACATTTTCAACTAGAAAATCTGATAGTAAACATTGTCTCTCTATAGATTTTTCATAGTAATATGTGTATATTTGCTCTTTTGAAATTACTCCACAAAATTTATCTCCTTCTACTACTGGTATGGATAAAAACTTATTTTCTTCCATTACCTTAAGAGCTTCTCCTATTGTTACCTTTGGTGTTACAGTTATTAACTTTTCTCTAGATAACATCAAATTATTTACAAACATAATTTATCCTCCTCTACTTATTTGTTATTCTATATTATACCTTACTTTAGTATACTATGTTAGTATTTTAATATATTTCATTATTAATATATTAAATATATTTTGATTATTGCATCAATTATTACTATTTTACGTATCCAAAATATAATACGTAAAATATATAGATTTGTTTACTTAAATATAAATTTACTTTTACAATATTTAGTACCATTCCATTGGCAAATATGCTAAAATTTTTTTATATAGATAAATGGTATGCTTTGGAGGACAAAATGAATATTAGTATAAAGAATATAGTTTCTGCTCTATCATTATCCTTAGATCTTACAGACAATGATTGGGGTAAATTTGAGGATGTTATAAACCCAACACATGCTAAAGATATTTCAAATAAGCAATTTTCTAATCATTCTAGATGCACCTCATACATAGCCTTAGAAATTGCTCAAACTATGAAACTAGATGAAAATTCTTACTATAATTTATATATCGCTTGTATGATTCATGATATTGGAACTCAAAATATATTTGATGAGTCTCACACCTCAAAATGGTATATAAAAAAGCATTGCATTGCTGGATCTGAAATGATTCAACGTATTCCATCCTTAATACAAGTATATGATATAATACGTTATCATCATGAAAATTATGATGGTAGTGGATGCTTAAAATTAAAAAGTTCACTAATTCCTATAGAAGCTCAAATTCTAAGAATAGCTGATTTAATTGAAATCCAGGTAGATTATTTGAAACCTTACCACATCCAAAAGGATATTATTATTGATTGGGTAAAACTACACAATGAAACTTTATTTTCACCACAGATTGTAAAAGCTTTTCTCATGGTAGCTGGCAAAGAAGAGTTTTGGTTAAACCTTATAAATTTGCCTAATATGAATTTCATCCTTGATAATATAATACCGGAGAAAGATATTTTTATCTCTCTATCGGAATTTGAAGCAATTGCTGATGTATTTGCAAGCATTATTGATAATAAGAGTTCTTTTACTGCAGAACATTCTAAAGAAATTGCTACTTTAGCTTATAATGTTTCTAAGCATTTAGGCTATACTGAAGAAAAATGTCTTAAAATGAAAATTGCAGGATTACTTCACGATATTGGAAAACTAGCTATTCCCATCAGTATATTGGACAAGGATGGTCCTTTAACAGAAGAAGAATATTCTATTATCAAATCTCATACCTACTATACTAAATTAATTCTAGATAAAATAGACCACATATCTGATATTAGTTTATGGGCTTCTAGTCATCATGAAAAATTAAATGGTAAAGGCTATCCACGAAGACTTAAGGCTGAGGACCTTAGTGAAGAATGCCGCATTATTGGAGTATGTGATATATATCAATCTTTAACTGCTGATAGGCCATATAGAAAAGGCATGTATATGTATGAAGCATTTAATATATTAGATGATATGGTAAATAGAGACTTAATTTGTGGTAATGCAGTAAGACATTTTAAAAATACTTTAGTATCTCGGGTAGAAAAGAAAACTTAATTTAATTATTATACAGTTATTTAATGAAAAGTAATTTTACTATTTGCTTTTCATTTTTTTTCTTTTAGGC
This sequence comes from Clostridium sp. UBA7503, assembly GCF_002477055.1. NCBI lineage: Bacteria > Bacillati > Bacillota > Clostridia > Eubacteriales > Clostridiaceae > Clostridium > Clostridium sp. UBA7503. Next base: position 78,164 of record NZ_DLNT01000028.1, on the reverse strand, counting down.
TAAAATATTAATGAGGTGAATCAGATGGAATTTATAGTTAGTAATGTTGATGAATTAGATTCCCTAGGTATACAGCTAGGAAAAATGTGTAAAGAAAATGATATTTTATGCCTTATAGGTGATCTTGGTACTGGTAAGACTCATCTTACCAAGGGAATTGCAAAAGGTCTTGGTATAGATGAATGTATAACTAGTCCTACCTTTACAATTGTTAATGAATATGAAGGTAGATTAAAATTGTATCATTTTGATGTGTATAGAGTAAATGATCCCGATGAGATTGCTGCTATCGGTTTTGATGAATATATATTTGGAAATGGAGTTAGCGTCATTGAATGGGCTAACTATATCGAAGATTTAATACCAGAAGAAAGTTTAACTATAAATATAGCTAAACTTCCAGATTTAGGTGAAACCTATAGAAAAATTACTCTTTCCTATACTAATAATAGATATAATTATATAAAGGAGTTAAAGCTATGAAGATTTTATCCTTAGATTCTGCAACTGAATGTGCAACAGCGGCTATTATTGATAGCGATAAGATATTAGGGGAAACTATTATAAATTATAAAAAGCAACACTCTGTAATTATGATGCCTATGATAGATAACCTTTTAAAAAATTGTGGTTTATCCATATCAGATATAGAAGGCTTTGTAGCTTCTAGCGGTCCTGGTTCTTTTACTGGTCTTAGAATCGGTATGTCCACCATAAAAGGTCTTGTGCAAGCAACTAATAAACCCTTTGTGTCTATAAATTCTTTAGATGGACTTGCAAATAATCTCTTTAATATCCAAGGTATTATTTGTCCTATAATTGATGCTTTGAGGGGTAATGTATATACTAATTTTTATAAATTTGAAAATAATAATTTAGTAGTCTTAGGTGAGCCTGAATTATTATCAATGGAAGATGTAATAAATAAATGCTCAGGATTTAATGATCCTATTACTTTTATAGGTGATGGTACATCAAAATTTAAAGATGTCATATTAACTTCTCTACCTAATGCTTCCATAGCACCTAGTCATATCAATGTGACAAAGGCATCCTCTATAGGCTACTTAGGCTATCTTAGATTAATAAACAATGAAGGTGATAATGTACTTAGTAGTTCACCTGTATATCTTAGACTTTGCCAAGCCGAACGTGAATATGAAGAAAAGGTAAAAAATCATGACTGATATAACTGTTGAAAGAATGAGTTCCCTTAATATATTAGGAGTTAAAGAAATTTCTGACTTAAGCTTCTCAAGCCCTTGGTCTCTCCTATCTATGGAAAAAGAACTAATTAATAAAAACGCTGTCTATATAGTTGTAAAGTTAGGTAATAAAGTTGTAGCCTTTGGTGGAATGTGGATTGTCTTTGATGAAGGTCATATAACCAATATAGCAGTTCATCCCGACTATAGAAGAAATAATTTTGGAGATGTGGTAATAGAAAACCTTATTACCATTGCTAAAGATATAAATATTGTTTCTATGACTCTAGAGGTTAGAGCCTCTAATATAGCTGCAATAAATCTTTATAAAAAACACCATTTTTCTGTAGAAGGTATAAGAAAAAACTATTATCAACATCCAAAAGAAGATGGATACATTATGTGGAACCACAACATATAGGTGGTATATATTGAAATTTTAAAGACGATAAAAGAATTTTTCTTTTATCGTCTTTTTATAAATTATCTTTATATATTTTAATTTTAACTTCAACTTATTTTTTAAATTATTAAATATATGATTTAGTACATTTTTTATTAGGCACCCTTTTTCATAGCTTGTTCAGCTAAAACATTCTCTCTATTTAGTAGTGGTGATATTCTCTTATAAGATACAAAGGTTATAAGAGATACTATGGCTCCTTTTATAATATTAAAAGGAGTTATTCCTATAACAATTATTCCTGTTAAACTAGAAATGTTAGAGTTTCCTTCCGCTGATACTCCTATAACATTAGCCATGCCCCCCATTATTGTAGCGTATAATGGAATTAGTACAAAGTAATTAAATATTGCTCCTACTATAGTCATTATTATAGTTCCTAAAATTAATCCTATAATTGCACTCTTTTTAGTTTTATTTTTATGATAAACATATGATGCTACAAATACAAAAGACCCACCAATTAGAAAGTTAGCAAATTCTCCAACTCCACCGGTGTAAGTGCCATGAAAAACTAGATTTAATATTACTTTTCCACCTTCTATAATTACTCCTGCTACTGGTCCCAATGCAAATCCACCTATAAGTGCCGGTAAATCACTAAGATCAAGTTTTAAAAATGGTGGAAATCCCGGTATCGGAAATTCAAATAACATTAATATAAATGCTATTGCTACTAATAAAGAGATTTTTACTAATTTGTTTACATTGTTAGATGTGTTCATTATTAATACCCCCTAAATTTATTGCATACTTCATAGGGTGAATTTATCCGATGACTATCCACTCTAATACTCCCATCTTCTTCGAAGTGGGTGTTAAGAGTGTCTATGTCCCTGGATAACGATTTCTAACCTTCAAAGAAGCTAAGAACTCTGTTTATAGTACCATAATGCCTTCAGATTTGTTATTTCTCTAATGACTATCTCATTAATATTGTTCATTGGAACTTAATTGTTAAAAATAATACTTATAACAAATCTAAAAAAGCCCTGATTAAAAATCAGGGCTAAAACAAGCATCACTAAAATACTATATACCTACTTCTTTCATCCAGACTATACTGTCGGCTTCGGAGTTTAACCGAATCAGCCTTTCGGCTCGCGGGCTTTACCGCCGGTGGGGAATTACGCCCCGCCCTGAAGTGCATTATTAACTTTTATTACACTTTCATCTTACCATGAAAATCATTACACTTCAATATATTTTTTAAAATTCATAGATAAAATAGATATTTTTTTAACGATATTTTTAAACTTATATTTTACTTTTTAAGTGTTATTCCACATAAACAGAGTTTATTTTAACTCAACATCTTTTTTCATTGATAAAGATATCCTATTCCTCTTCTCATCAATATCTATTACTGTAACCTCTACTACATCTCCTAGCTTAACAACATCTAGTGGATGCTTAACAAATCTATCACTTAATTGACTTTTATGAACAAGACCATCTTGGTGTACTCCAATATCTACGAAGGCACCAAAATCTGATACATTTCTAACGGTTCCTAATAATTTCATTCCTTTTTTAAGCTGAGATAATTCCATAACACCAGTTTTAAATATTGGTTTTGGCATTTCTTCTCTAGGATCTCTTCCTGGTTTTTTTAGTTCTTTTATGATATCTAAAAGAGTTGGTTCACCTATGCCTACTTCTTTAGCTAAATTAGATGGTCCTACCTCTTTAACTTTTTCATCTATACATTCTATATTTTTACTACTTAAATCTTTATCATCATATCCAAGAATAGTCATAAGTTTTTTGCATGCCTCATAGCTTTCTGGATGTACAGATGTACCATCTAAAGGCTCCTTACTATTATCAACTCTCAAGAATCCTGCACATTGCTCATAAGCCTTAGCTCCTAACCTTTTAACCTTTAAAAGCTCTTTTCTTGATTTAAACTTTCCCGTTTCATCTCTATAGGCAACTATATTCTGAGCTATACCAGAATTTATTCCAGAAATATAAGATAAAAGTGCTGGTGTTGCTGTATTTAAATCTACTCCTACATTGTTAACACAATCTTCAACTATATTTTTTAGAGATTCATCTAATCTTTTTACAGTAACATCATGCTGATATTGACCTACTCCTATAGATTTAGGATCAATCTTTACTAACTCAGCAAGAGGATCTTGAAGCCTTCTTCCTATGGATATAGCTCCCCTTACCGTAACATCTAAATCTGGATATTCTTTTGTTGCAAGCTCTGATGCAGAATAAACTGAGGCCCCAGCTTCAGATACTATTACATAATATATATCTTTATCTGTTTCCTTCTTTATCTGTGCTATAACTTCCCCTAATATCTCTTCTGACTCTCTACATGCAGTACCATTTCCAAGAGAAACTACATCTACATTGTGTTTTATCATCATCTTCTTTAATATTTCTTTAGCCTCTTTAACCTTAGCTTCACTTGCAGCTGTAGCATGAACTGTAACATACTCTAAAAACTTACCTGTATCATCAAGAATTGCTACTTTACATCCAGTTCTAAAGCCTGGATCAAAGCCCATTACAGTTTTCCCCTTTATAGGCGGAGACATAAGAAGTGCCTTAAGATTTTCTTTAAATATTTTTATAGCCCCATCTTCTCCTTTTTCCGTAAGCATATTACGTACTTCTCTTTCAATAGATGGATATATTAATCTCTTTGTAGAGTCATCTATACTAGTATTAATATATTCATTACACTTCATATTATCAGTGACCATAAATTTGATTATATAGCTTTTTATTTTTTCTATATCACAAGTAATCTTAACTGAAAGAACTTTTTCATTTTCTCCTCTATTTATAGCAAGAATTCTATGAGAAGGTATGAATTTTACCTTTTCGCTATACTCATAATACATTTCATATTGAGTTCTCTCTTCACTGCTTCCTTTAGTTTCTACAACTCCACTATTTACCACATAATCTCTTATCCACTTTCTAAACTTAGCATTATCACTAATCTTTTCACTGATAATATCCATAGCTCCTTGTAATGCTTCATCTATAGAAGTTACGCTTTTATCCTCATCTATAAACTCTGTAGCATATTCCTCAGGAGATTTTTCTCCCCCTCCAGATAAGATATACTCACTTAATGGTACTAACCCCTTCTCTGTAGCTATTATAGCTCTTGTTCTCTTTTTAGGCTTAAATGGTCTATAAATATCTTCTACTTCTGTTAAAGTTTCAGCTTTATCTAAAGAAATTTTAATTTCATCTGTTAATTTTTCTTGCTCATCAATTAATCTAATAACATCTTCCTTTCTACTTTGAAGATTTCTTAGATATGTAAGTCTTTCTGAAAATTTTCTTAAGATTACATCATCAAGACCACCGGTTTTTTCTTTTCTATATCTGGCTATAAAAGGCACTGTATTACCCTCATCTAATAATTCTATTACATCCTCCACTTGAGACTTGCTCATAGGAAACTCTTTAATTAACTTCTCATTTATAATTGACATCTTTTCTCCTCCTGATCGTTTCTAAGCATAGTATTCTTTAATTTTATCACATTATTAGTAAATTTATCATAATCAAAATAACTTTTTCATACATATACTAATATAGTAATGTTTAAGGTGATGCCATGAAAAAATTTATAGTTTCTTCTCTTTTAACCTTTTCCTTAATCCTTTCTTCCATCAGTTATAATAGCCTAATACTAACTAAAAACTTCGATGCTAAGGAAGTAAAAGAGACTATCCATTATCTATCTTCTGATGAGTTTAAAGGGCGATTAAGTGGAACCTTAGAAAATGCTTTAGTTGGTGCCTATATAAAGGATGAGTTTGAATACATAGGATTAGAACCCCTAAGTAATGACTATTACCAAAGCTTCCAAGTAAATTACCCTAAGAGTTTATCAGATGAACCTATGATTGCAGTTATTGATAAAGATAAGAAAATACATAAGATTTTAGAATACGGTATTAATTACAAAGAAGATTTACTTAACTTTAGGAATACAGAGATAGAGTTTGATAACTTAGATGTCTCTTCTAGAAACAATGATGCAATAGCAGTTTCTAATGATATGGGAACTGCAATATTTTATACTTCTTCTAATAATACTCTTGGGTTTAGAAGCTCTTTTTACGAAGAAAGTAACAAAGGTCTATTTATTACAGTGACTAAAGAAACTCTTGCCGAAATAGAAAGTTATTTAAATGAAGGTTTTTCAATCTACACCTATATACCTTATTCTATAGAAGAAGCAAGTATCAATAACATAGTAGGTGTAATTAAAGGTAATGACTCATCTCTTCCACCTTTAATCCTAGGTGCCCACTTCGATCATATAGGTACTGATCTAGGTGGAACTGTTTATAACGGAGCTTTAGATAATGCTTCTGGAGTATCATTTCTCTTAGAGCTTGCTAAGTACATTAAAACCTTAGGCATTCCTGATAGAGATATAATTTTTGTTTCCTTTAATGCTGAAGAATTTGGTCTTAAAGGCTCTAAAGCCTTTGTAGAAGAATATAAAGACTTAATATCTGGAAGTAGAGTTTATAACTTTGATATGATTGGGAGCTATGACGGTACTCCTCTTTGTATTATGGCTGGTAAAACTAATACGGCTAAAACTCCTATAGTAGAAGAATTAACTGAGGCATTCCAAGATAAAAAAATATATTTTAATTACATCTTCGAGAATTCCAGTGACCATGGTTCCTTTGTTGATGCAGGGATTGAAGCTGTAACCCTTTGTGACTATGATTTATCTAGAATTCACACCCCAAATGATAAAATAGAATATATTAGCGAAGAAGCAATTGATAGATGCTTTAGTGTTATGAAAACTCAAATATTTAAAGATAGTTATTCTAGTAATGTACTATATAATAATTTAGAATTAATTCTATTTCTATCTTTGGGCGCTTCTGTAATTCTAAGTGCTATCTATTACAATACACAAAAGAGTAGTTAATTGAAACTACTCTTTTATTTGTTTTAGATATTCATTTATAAACATATCTATATTTCCATCCATTACTGAACCTACATTAGAAGTTTCCGCTCCAGTTCTATGATCCTTAACTAAATTATAAGGGTGGAATACATAGGATCTTATCTGACTTCCCCATGCATTATCCTTTATCTCCCCTGTTATATCCTCAATTTTATCCTTATGCTCACGAATTTTAATATCTATAAGCTTAGCTTTCAGCATCTTTAAAGCATATTCCTTATTAGTGTGCTGACTTCTTTCATTTTGACATTGCACTATTATATTGGTAGGTATATGGGTTATTCTTACTGCAGAATCTGTAGTATTTACATGCTGTCCGCCTGACCCACTAGATCTATAGGTATCTATTTTTAAATCCTCTGACCTAATTTCTATATCTTGATTTTCAGTAAGCTCTGGTAAAACTTCACATCCAGCAAAGGATGTTTGCCTTTTTCCACTAGAGTTATAGGGTGATATCCTAACTAATCTATGAACACCCTTTTCTGATTTTAAATATCCATAGGCAAAATCCCCAGTAACCTTAATAGTAACCGCTTTAATTCCAGCTTCATCATCTGCCACATAGTTTAAAACTGTAACCTTAAAACCATGGGCTTCACACCATCTGGTATACATCCTGTATAACATATTAGTCCAGTCCTGGGCATCATTACCTCCAGCACCTGTATGAAGCTCGAGTATAGCATTGTTTCTATCATATTCTCCACTTAAAAGAGTTTCTATATTAAGATTTTCTATCTCTTCTCCTATGGACTTTAATTCACTTTTTATATCCTTATAAGAGGAGGAATCCTCCTCCTCCAAACTCATCTCTATGAAAATTTGAACATCTTCTGTTCTAATCTCTAAATTTTTAAAATTATCTAATTTATCCTTTATTGATTTTGCATTCTGAGTAATTTCTTGTGCCTTATTTATATCGCTCCAAAAATCCACTTCTTGCATTTTAAACTCAAATTCAGATAATTTCTTTTCTTCTGCTGCTATGTCAAAGAGACACCTTCAATTCCTGTAATTTTCTACTGATGACATTTACTTCATTTAAGCATTCTTCTAATTGTAATATCACTTTTATTCTCCTCTTCCACAACAGTTCTTATATTTATATCCTGATCCACATGGACATGGGTCATTCCTATTTGGTTTAGCTTGTTTTTTTACTGGCTCTTTCTTTAAAGAATTATCCTCATTAGTTGAAGTTATTTCAGCTACTCTTTCTCTTTCTGGAGCCTTCTCAACTTTAACATGGAATAGATACTTAACTGTTTCATGCTTAATATTTTCTATCATTTCCGCAAACATTTCGCTACCTTCCATTTGATACGCTTGAGCTGGATCTTGTTGCTTATATGCTCTAAGTCCTATACCTTGTTTTAAGTGATCCATACTATCAATATGATCCATCCACTTAGAATCAACTATCTTAAGTAGGATAACTCTTTCAATTTCTCTCATTTGCTCTTCGCTAAATTCAACTTCTTTCTCAGCATATAATTCCATTGCTTTATCTAGTAATAATTCTACAATCTCATTATTAGATAACTTAGCAATTTTATCTACTGTAACAGTATCTTTTGGTAGATATACATCTTCCATGTATTTTATTAATTTATTTAATTCATCTTCAAAAGTATCGTCTACACCACTAATATGAGTATTAACTGAACTTTCTATAACATCTTTTATCATTGTTTGTATTTGATCTTTTATATTAGCCCCCATAAGAACTTCTTGTCTTTGTTTATAAATAATTTCTCTTTGCTTATTCATTACGTCGTCATATTTAACAACATTCTTTCTAACGTCAAAGTTATTTCCTTCAACTTTTCTTTGTGCACTTTCTATAGCACCACTAACCATTTTACTCTCAATGGCATCTTCTTCTTGAAGCCCTAATTTATCAATCATACCTCCAAGTCTCTCGGAACCAAATATTCTCATTAAATCATCTTCAAGACAAATATAGAATCTAGATTCACCTGGATCACCTTGACGACCAGAACGCCCTCTTAATTGGTTATCTATACGTCTTGATTCATGTCTTTCTGTACCTAATATCTTTAAGCCTCCAAGTTCTACTACTCCTTCGCCAAGCTTAATGTCAGTACCTCTACCAGCCATGTTAGTAGCAATCGTTACAGCACCCTTTTGTCCAGCTAATGCTACAATTTCTGCTTCTCTTTCATGGTACTTAGCATTTAATACTTGGTGTGGTATTCCTTTTTTCTTAAGCATAGCAGAAATCACTTCAGACTTATCTATACTCACTGTACCAACTAAAACTGGCTGACCTTTTTTATGAGTTTCTCCTATCTCATCTACTAAACACTTATATTTTCCTTTAATAGTCTTATAAACAACATCTGGATGGTCTACTCTTGCTATTGGCATATGAGTTGGTATTACTATTACATCAAGACCATAAATCTCTCTAAATTCAGCTTCTTCAGTTTCAGCAGTACCAGTCATACCTGCAAGCTTAGTATACATTCTAAAGTAGTTCTGGAATGTTATAGTTGCAAGGGTTTTAGATTCTTTTTCAACCTTAACTCCCTCTTTTGCTTCAATAGCTTGATGCAATCCATCACTATATCTTCTACCTTCCATAAGTCTTCCTGTAAAGTCATCAACAATAACTACTTCTCCATCTTTTACTATATAGTCCTTTTCATTCTTCATTATGTGGTTTGCCTTTAATGCTTGAACTAAATGGTGTTGAATATCCATATTTTCAGGATCTGCATAATTTTCTAAATGGAAATATTTTTCTGCCTTTGCTATACCTTCATCAGTAAGTATAACGGAATTTCTTTTTTCATCTATTAAATAATCTTCTTCTAATAGTCCTTTAACAAAAAAGTCCGCAATTCTATAAAAATCAGTAGACTTATCTCCTTGGCCTGATATTATAAGTGGAGTTCTAGCCTCATCTATAAGTATTGAGTCAACCTCATCCACAATAACATAGTTTAATTCTCTTTGAACCTTTTCTTCTTTATAAACTACCATGTTATCCCTTAGGTAGTCGAACCCAAATTCATTATTAGTACCATAAGTAATATCACAATTATACATTTGTTGTTTTTCTATCTGCGTCTGACCATGAATTATAACTCCTACTGTAAGACCTAAAAATTCATGAACTCTTCCCATTTCATCTCTATCTCTCTTAGCAAGATAGTCGTTAACTGTGATTATGTGCACACCTTTTCCAGCTAAGGCATTTAAATAAGATGGAAGAGTGGCAACTAAAGTTTTACCTTCTCCTGTTCTCATCTCTGAAATTCTGCCTTGGTGTAATACAACTCCACCTATAATCTGAACATCATAATGTCTAAGACCAAGAACTCTTTTAGATGCCTCTCTAACTACTGCAAAAGCTTCTGGAAGAATATCATCTAAAGTTTCACCCTTTTTTAATCTATCTTTGAATTTTTCTGTCTTTTGTCTTAATTCTTCATCACTTAATTTTTCTATAGTCTCTTCAAGTGAATTAACCTTCTTAACTATTGGCATAATTCTTTTAATTTCTCTTTCACTGTAGGTACCAAATATCTTGTTAAATATTTTCATCTAAAATCATCCTCACTCTTTCTATCTCAGGTTTGTTAGCTATAATCATCACATAAATACTAATTAAGATTATATCAGTTATTCTTTGTCACTTCAACTTTATACCTATATTTTTCATCCAAAATAAGTAAAATTTTGTTCTATTTTAACATAGAATTAATAATTTCTATTACTATAAAAAACTCTATAGCTAATGCCATAGAGTTTTTATTAATATAAAAAGTATATTTTTAACTTTTCATTAAGATTAAATTTAGAAATTTTGTTCAATTAAACCATAATTTCCATCTTTTCTTTTATAAACAACATTTACTTCCTCTGTATCGCCATTCATAAATACGTAGAAATCATGTCCTAAAAGTTCCATTTGTAATACCGCTTCTTCTTGGCTCATAGGTTTTATAGCAAATCTTTTAGTCTTTACTATCCTTGGCTCTTTTTCTTCATCATAGTCAGCATAGCGTTCTATATTATTAAATTTTAAAGAATTGTCATAATTTCTTCTTTCAAGCTTAGTTTTTTGTTTTCTTATTTGACCTTCAAGCTTGTCAATTACAGTATCTATTGCATTATACATATCTCCATTTCTTACTTCTGCTCTTAATAATGCACTGTTAAACGGAATTATTACTTCAATTTTGTGTATGTTCTTCTCCACACTTAGTGTAGCTGTAGCATTCTCATTATTTACAAAGAATTTATCTAATTTTGATAACTTCTTTTCTACTGCAGCTCTAAGTCCTTCAGTAACCTCTATATTTCTTCCTATAACTCTAACTTTCATAATTCCAGCTCCCCTCATATTAAAAAGTATTATTGTGCTTCCTTTTAATATTTCTATTTTGTAATTATATTTTAAACTTTACCATAAATACTTGCAAGAAGACTTTACTTAATATTCTGAAAAGTTTTCTTTCTAGCCTTTTCTAGCTTTCTTTTCCTTCACTCTACGACTTATATCGTCTTTACATAGTATATGATTTCTTTCATATTTTATGTTATAATAAAATTACATGTGCTAGATATCATATACTAAAAATATAAATATTGTTTATCCATATTTTAAAATTTTAATATCATTTCATAGCTGAAATTAAAACCACAACTTCAACATATAATGAAAAAATAATACTACTAATTACTACTAATTAGTACCATTAAGATTCTTATGTCGTTTGACCTGGCCTTTGAACCCACACTCGCTTTTAGAAAATAGTCTACTTATAGATTACTATAAGTTACGATAAGTGTCGATTTTGCTATATTTCTTACTTATAACTTACTATAAATTATTCTTCTATTAGCTTACTTGGTCAGGAAAAAATCAGGAATTAAGTTTTAAAGATTTTGATGAAAAAAGAAAAGACTAGATTAATCCCTAGTCTTTATCATTTATAGCCATTCGTATTTTTTTAATTTTACATCATAAGATAAGTATATTTCAGTTCCTTTATCATCTACTACGGTTATATCATATGTCAAATACTCTATATCCTCAGCCTTACCTGTTTCAGGTGCAAGTGATTCAAATTTTGGTGAAGTTTCACCAGGCATAACAGTATCATAACTACTAATGAATGTTTTTTCATTTTTACCTTTTAATAAAATTGTTACATCAAATCCTTTTATAGCATATTTAGAGTTATTAGTAAATGTTGCTTCCATATACCTCTCACCAATTGAATCTGGTTCTAAAATCTTAAGATTCATAGGTAATTCTTCAATAGTAACTGGTGGATTATCCTTCTTTGGTTCTTTTGCTTCCTCTTTTACTTCTACTGGTGGATTATCCGACTTTGATGCGGTAGAACTACATCCAACTAGGCCTAAAACCACTAGTCCACTTAATAATATACTTAAAAATTTTTTCATAATTAACCCCCTAAAATATTTTTGTTACATGAATATCTTACCATTTTATAAAATATTGTCAACTTATTATGTATAAATTTTAAATTATATGTCTATATTCTAAATACATCTTAAACCATGTGCTTATACAAAAGAAAATTAAGGGGCGTCGCAAAACAACTAATTAAGTTATGGAGCGATGCTCCTTTTGCCATTTCAAATAAAGATAACTGCAGGTTTTCCTCCTCTTTTGGAATATGCCATGTATAATTTTGTGTAATCTAATCCCTCCAGTATATGGCTACGCAGTCTAACCAAATCATTCTCTTGAATAAATGCATCACAACTTAATGGTAATGATAATTGATAAACATCGTTAAATCTTGTATAATTCTTATTATTTATATTTTTGTTTTGCATATTAAAATTATAACTAAAATGCAGGTTCTTTGGAATCTGCATTTTTTATTTAAGTAAAAGATTATATTTTCANNAAAAAACTGAAATCAAATTTTGATTTCAGTTTTTTTGATAGTACAATCACAAAATAGAATTATCTATTTTGCGAAAGCCCCTTTTAATTATAGTAGAAGAAGGTGTTTTAAACCCTACTTAATATATTTCATATATTATATAAAACTCATTCAAGCAAAAATACCATAATATCCCTATTTTAAATTCACTTTTCTATACTTCCAATGTGATTATTTATGATTTTAATGTTTTTGTAGCGTCTTTATATCTTAACTTTAGTATTTCTAAATAATGTTTAAAAATAAGAAGAAGCAAATATTAATATTGCAATATGGTAGATTGGAGGTATAGATATGGCAAACTTAAATGAAATGGAATTACAAAACTTACGTCATTTAATTGGAGGACATTGTACAATTGAGAAGAAGCTAAATTGTTATGCAGATCAATGTACTGATATTCAATTAAAAGATATGTTAAAAAAAGATGCTAATGATGCAAAAACAAGTAAAGAAAAGCTAATGGCTTTCTTAGAATAGGAGGTAGTTGAAATGCAAGAAAAAGAAATGATAAGTGATTATTTAGCTGGATTAGATTCAAGCTTAGCTAAATATGGTGGAATAATAGCTGAAACTGAAAATGAAGAATTACGTAGAACTATTCAAACTCTTAGAAATCAGGATGAAGCTAGACAATATGCTCTTTTCCAAAAAGCAAAAGAAAAGAGATATTATATTCCAGCTCAGCCAGCATCAGCTAGTGAAATTGCTACAGTTAAACAAGAGCTTTCACAGGAATAATTTTAGAGTAATAACTCTATAGGTAAAACTTATAAGATCATTATTTTCAAATTTAAATACTCATATTTAAATTTGAAAATACTAATTATGCAATGAGATTTATGGTTACTGGAATACCTAATCTTACTATTGATTTAATATTTTTTTTTAAATTTAAATACTAATGTTACTCTATTAACATTTAAAAATATTAATTTATGTATTACCTAAAATTTATTCAGAAGTATTAAGAGTAGTAATTATAGCTGTATAATTACTACTCTTAATGTCTGTTAAATACAACTATACAACTAATAAAGATTATAACTAAACATATGAATATATTTATAGACTTTATATTAAAAATTCTAGTATTGGTATAAAAAAATTAAAGATATAAAATCTATAATGATTTAAACATTTTTAAACAATCTTCATAGTAAGGGAAGGAACTATCTTATACTAGCTAAAATATATAAGCTTCTAAAAAGATTCTTTAACTATCAGATTGAAATTTATGCACTATTAAAAAATCCTTGTGTTAGCTTAAAAGTTCCTGGACAAATATATTATTTAAAAGAAAAAATTTCAGCAAATATATAAATATTTACTCCCGAAGAACGGGATAGAATTCTTAATTATCTATATGGAACACATAGCTAGAATAACTTATCTTGATTTTAGCCTTGGAATGCGTTAAGGAGAAATATCACATTAAGTTGGGATGATGCAGACTTAAAAAGAAGGATTTTACACATAAGTAAATCTGTAAGATATACGAAAGACTTTGACGAAAATGGGGATAAACTTAAAGTTGGAGGACTCTATGATAATAAATATAATCTTGTTTTTACTAATCCACTAGGCGATGTTTTGAGTAAGAGATATTTAATATGACAATGTGAAAAGCTCTTAGTGAATTTGAAATACCTTATAGATCGTTTCATAAACTAAGACATACATTTTATAACTAAGGTAGCTACTTACGGTATTCCTGAGCCTATTACACAAGCTATAGTTGGTCATAAAAAAGGTTCTGGGATTACTCATAAGATTTACACCCATATAAATAAAGAAAACACTAAGAGAACTCTTCAAAATTATAGGATAAGTGTACCTAAATAGATGTCATTTATGATTTATAGGTGGGGAATAGGTCGGGAATTCTTAAAAAATATAAAAAAAGTGCAGGTCCGTAAACCTGCAAACCCTTAAAAACAGGGCACTTTATGTCGTTTGACCTGGTCTTTGACCCCACACTCGCCTACTGGAGCTTTTGCTACCCAGAATTACCCTCTCACTACTAACCCTCTCGCATTAAAGCGGTAGGACTTACCTCTAAGCCGCACCATGCTCATTAAACATTTTATTTAATTTACGTGGATCGTTTCGCCTGCGACTGGCATCGACTTTCAACCACAAACCCGACTCTTATATTATACTCTACTTTTCGCCACTGTCAATATAAAAACTTCATCGGCCTTTATTTCCTTAATGGCTTTCGCCGCATAAAAAGCTGTAGCTCCAGATGTAATTACATCATCGATGATGAGCACTCTCTTTTCTTCTATTTCTTTTTTATTTTTAACTATAAAAGAATCCTTTATATTTTCCCATCTTTTTATATTGTCTAATCCAATTTGATCTGCACTATCACTTGCTTTATAAAGCAATTCCTTGTAAGGAATTTTGCAATTTTTACTTATATATTTACAAAGTACTTCACATTGATTAAACCCTCTACTTTTTAAAGCAGAATTACTACTTGGAATAAAGGTTAATATATCTACCTTATCCTTCAAATTTTCTAATATGAAATCACTCATATACCCTGCTAATATTTTTCCTGCTAAAAAACTCTTATTGTATTTAAGTTTTAAAATCAATTTCTTTAATTCATAGCCGTAGAATCCTAAAGAATAGCTTATAAATTCCTCATCTTGGTGAGTTATTAAGGATTCTATATTAATTATATTAATGCCCTTTTTACATTTTTCACAAATATAATTCTTATCTTCATATTCATCACATATTATACATTTATCATCTATACCATATATAGTGGACAACATATTATCTACTATCTGTTTTATAATTTCAAAACTCCCTCTTCCCAAGCTCTTTTATTTAACTCCCTTAAAATAGTTTTACATCTATCCATATCCTCAGTTTCATTATTACAAAGAAAAATAACCTCTTCTCGCTCTGCCATAGATCTTCTATTTATCTTGCTAGATATATAAATCAAATCCTTATAATTAAAGTTATCATTATCTGCAAAAAAAATCATAACATTCAACGGATGCACTCCATAATAGTTCTCATTATAATTATTAGTAACCAATATACCATACTCTGCTAGTAAAAATTTAGACAGTTCCTTCTTGTCACTCTCTCCTGTTATATGTTTAAATATATTTTTTGTAAGCTTATGATTTATATTAGAAAGATAATTGTAAACCTTATGAGTTTTCTCATCATCTGGAGTATATATTAAAACCTTCTTATTAGTATTTATTGACCACTCTAGGTATTCATATACACTCATAGGTATTTCTTCTTCTATATTTACTCTAGTTACCATAACCCTAGGTTCAGCAATAGGAACTTGTTTATCTTTTCTTAAATTATATAATATTAATTCATTATGAAATACTGGTTCCATGGAATAACTAATCATAGTTCCATAGTTATTACAGACATAATCTACTAGCTTATTTATAGACTCATTACTATACATAGGCCTAGAATTTATTTCATCATATATAATAAAGTCAAATTTCTCCTTTAAGTATAAGGCTCTACTGTGGGTACATATATTAACTTTATCTGTATATGCTATATCATTCTCACCTTCAATAGAATTTATAAGATTTTTATTAATCAATCCTAATATCTTTACCTCTTCTATATCTGTATTTATTATATATAATATCTTTTTATTTTCTTTAAAACACCAGTTAAATACCTTATTAAAAATTTGTTTTTTATTATTTAATGAGGAAATTATATTTATTTTATGCAACTTCTTTTTAGCACCATCTAATATGGTATCTTCTATAGATTTCTTTGATGCTTTCACTATCTCTTTATTGGTTTTTATAAATGACATAAACTCTCTCCTACCTACATATGAATTATCTCTCTTATTCTCCATTTAAGTCCTGAATATCTCTCAAAACTTCTATTGTTATCTTTCATGAATTCAACCACTTTAGAATTACCTACCAATACGACTAACTTCTTAGCCCTGGTTATTCCAGTGTAAAGTAAATTTCTATTCATCAGTAGTGGTGGTCCCATAAACATAGGCATAATAACTACAGGAAATTCACTTCCTTGGCTCTTATGGATAGTAACTGCATAAGCTAAAGTTATTTCATCTAAGTCGCTTTCCTCATATTCTACGATTTTATCATCTTCAAAGCATACAATAATCTTATCCTCATCCTCATTAATTTCTGTTATATACCCTACATCTCCATTAAATACACCCTTACCTTCTTCACTGGAATTATTTTTGCTCCACTTTAGAGTATAGTTATTTTTAATTTGCATAACCTTATCTCCTACTCTAAAAATCATATCTTTAATCTCAACTTCATCCTTATCTTTACTTTTAGGATTTAACACTTGCTGAAGTTGTATATTTAAATTATCTATTCCCATAATTCCCTTACGCATAGGTGATAATACCTGTATATCTCTAACACTATCCCATTGCACATTAAACTTAGGAAGTCTTGTTTTCACTAATCCAATGATTTTTTCTAACATAACTTCACTATCTGCAGCTCTTTCAAGATAGAAATCACTATTTTTGGTATTTAAAATAGGCATCTTTCCTTCATTTATTAAGTGGGCATTTTGTACTATCATACTTTCTTGCCCTTGTCTAAATATCTCATTAAGTCTTACTACTTTTACCGCATCGCTTTCTATAATATCCCTAAGAACATTTCCTGGTCCCACTGATGGTAACTGATCCACATCTCCTACTATTATTAGTCTAGTTCCTACCTGCATTGCTTTTAAAAGAGCATTCATAAGACTTATATCTACCATAGATGCTTCATCCACTATTAAAACGTCACACTCTATGGCAGATGTTTCATTTTCTATTTCATCTACCTCTTCTTCACTATAACTTCCTATTTCCAAAAGTCTATGTATAGTTTTTGCTTCTCTACCTGTAGCTTCAGCCATCCTTTTCGCTGCCCTTCCTGTAGGTGCAGCCATAAATACCTTAAGTCCTAAACTCTCAAAAATACTTACAATGCAATTTATAATTGTTGTCTTTCCTGTTCCGGGTCCCCCTGTTATAACCTCTATCCCATTAAAAAAAGCACCCTCTATAGCTTCTTTTTGAGAATTGGCTAATTTAATATTTGCTTTATTTTCAAAGTCTTTAATTTTCTCATTTACATTTAAACTTAATTTATCATAGTTAGTAGTTGCTAGTTCTACTATTTTACGTGTTACAGACATTTCTAGATAAAGATAGGACATATTATATACCGCATCTATATTATCTACTACCTCTACCTTAATCTTTCCATCAATTATCAGCTCATAAACTCCTTCATCAAATTTCTCACTGTTTATCTCCAGAAGTTTCATTCCCTTATCTCTTAATCTATCCATAGGTATAAAGGTATTTCCTATAGCACAAAATTCATTAATTATGTATATAACTCCACTTTTTATTCTAAATAGAGAGTCCTTCTCTATGCCCAAGCTCTTAGCTATGGAATCCGCTGTTCTAAACCCAATTCCACTTATGTATTCTGTTAATATATATGGATTATCCTTAACTATATTTATGCAGTTAACTCCAAACTTCTTGTAAATCTTCATGGACATATTAACAGTTATGCTGTAACTTTGAAAGAAAATAATAATATCCTTAGTAACCCTCTGCTCTAAATAAGATTTCATAATGGTATTTATTCTCTTTTTACCTATGCCAGGAATCTCTTCAAGCTTTTCTATATTACTATCTAATATTTTTATTGTATCTTCTCCAAAAAATTCTACTATTTTTTTTGCTGTAACCTTCCCTATACCTTCAATGACTCCACTAGCTAAATATTTTTCGATGCCACTAGTAGTTGTAGGTATTATTTCATGTATACTTTCTATTTTAAACTGCTTACCAAACTTAGGATGAACAGTCCACTCTCCTTGAACACTATATTCTTGGGATTCATTTATAAATGGTATTGTTCCAACAATGGTGACAACTTCCTTATCACACCTTAGTTTACATATTGTATACCCATTATCATCATTTCTAAATACAACTGTTTCAACTATCCCTTCAATGGTTATCATAAAATCT
This sequence comes from Clostridium sp. UBA7503, assembly GCF_002477055.1. Taxonomy (NCBI): domain Bacteria; kingdom Bacillati; phylum Bacillota; class Clostridia; order Eubacteriales; family Clostridiaceae; genus Clostridium; species Clostridium sp. UBA7503. The sequence goes on along the minus strand of NZ_DLNT01000028.1, from coordinate 59,491 downwards.
CTCCTAATACCTATTATTATCTATCTATAAATATTATTATACCAAATTATATCTCATATATATTAACAATATAATAAAATTTAGCAATATTACTCAGTTTAAAGTAAAAATAATTACCCTTGTTAAATCTCATACACCATATACACTTAATTATAACCCTTTAAGCCAAACTCCACTCAGTACCTTCGCTGAACTCCAAATCATTGATTCAGGTTATATAGTTAAAAAAATCCACACTAACAATATGATTTGTTAGTGTGGATTCTTATTGATAAATATATATCTTTAATTACTTATATATATTTCTTTATTTCTTCAACCTTATTTAATTGCTCCCATGGTAGGTTTAAGTCATTTCTTCCAAAGTGACCATAAGCTGCAGTTTGTTTGTATATAGGTCTTCTTAAATCTAATTCTTTTATAATAGATGATGGTCTTAAATCAAAAACTCTATTAACTATATCTACTATTTTATCTTCAGAAAGTTTTCCAGTTCCAAAAGTATCAATTTGTATAGATACTGGTCTAGCAACACCAATAGCATATGCAAGTTGTATTTCTAACTTATCAGCGACACCAGCGGCTACTAAGTTTTTAGCTACCCATCTTGATGCATAAGCAGCAGATCTATCTACCTTTGTTGGGTCTTTTCCTGAGAAAGCTCCACCGCCATGTCTACCAGATCCACCATAGGTATCTACTATTATTTTTCTGCCTGTAAGACCTGAGTCTCCTTGAGGTCCTCCAATAACAAATCTACCTGTAGGATTTATATAGTATTTTGTGCTTGCATCTAATAAATCAGCAGGTACTATCGGTGATATAACATGCTCTTTTAAATCCTTCTCAATTTGTTCTCTTGTAACATCTGGACAATGCTGAGTTGAAATTACTATAGTATCTATTCTAACTGGCTTATTGTCTTCATACTCTACAGTTACTTGAGTTTTTCCATCTGGTCTTAAGTAAGATAAAGTTCCATTTTTTCTTACTTCTGCTAGTCTTCTTGATAATTTGTGAGCCATAGCAATTGGAAGAGGCATATATTCTTCAGTTTCATTTGTAGCAAATCCGAACATCATACCTTGATCTCCAGCCCCTGTAGCTTCATCATTGTTCATTTGACCTGCTTTACTTTCTAAAGCTTCATCAACTCCCATAGCAATATCACCTGATTGCTCATCTATAGATGTTAATACTGAGCATGTATTGCAATCAAATCCATATTTTGCTCTATTGTATCCAATTTCTTCAACTGTATTCCTAACAACCTTTTGGAAGTCTACATAGCAGTTTGTACTTATTTCTCCCATTACAAGAACCATTCCTGTAGTAGTTGCAGTTTCACAAGCTACCCTGGCATTTGGATCTTTTTCTAATATGGCATCTAGTATTGAATCAGATATCTGATCACACATTTTATCTGGATGTCCTTCAGTTACTGATTCTGACGTAAATAATCTTCTCATTGAATTTTCCTCCTTAAGTATTTAAATATTACCGACACTTAAAATTAAAACCTCTTCTTATAAGACAAGAAGAGGTTAGTATATTTCAAACTAAACTTTCTTATCTTGCAGAAAATACTGCAGGAATTGGCACCATTGCTTTTAATAGCCGGTTGCTGGGTTTCATTGGGCCTTTGTCCCTCCACCACTCTTGATAAGAGTTATATTATTAATTTATACATAGATAATAGCATAGGGAAATTTAACTGTCAACACACTTATCTATTAATATAAATAATTAACATTTACCATTATAATAATTTTCTATATGTCATTAAATATATTTTAAACTTAATAAAAAGATTTATTCAATTATTATAAAATACTTATTCAATTCGTATTTTATATTTTATTAAAAAATAAGACACTAAGTAAACTTAGTGTCTTATATGGTGGAGGAGGACG
>NZ_DLNT01000028.1:57374-57533 GCF_002477055.1 Clostridium sp. UBA7503 | reverse complement strand
GCCACTCGGGAACTCCTCCATTTATGGAGCTGGCAATAGGAATCGAACCTACAACCTGCTGATTACAAATCAGCTGCTCTACCGTTGAGCCATGCCAGCATATTATATAATTTTGAAATTTAATGAATTTAAATTCATTATGGTGGTCGCAACAGGGAT
>NZ_DLNT01000028.1:0-57328 GCF_002477055.1 Clostridium sp. UBA7503 | reverse complement strand
GGCCACTCGGGAACTCCTCCACTTATGGAGCTGGCAATAGGAATCGAACCTACAACCTGCTGATTACAAATCAGCTGCTCTACCGTTGAGCCATGCCAGCATATTATATAGTTTGTGCAGTTTAATGAATTTAAATTGACTATGGTGGTCGCAACAGGGATCGAACCTGTGACCCCCTGCTTGTAAGGCAGGTGCTCTCCCAGCTGAGCTATGCGACCTTATATGGTGGAGGAGGACGGATTCGAACCATCGAAACGAAACGTAACAGATTTACAGTCTGCCCCCTTTGGCCACTCGGGAACTCCTCCATAATTTTAATATAACTAGATTTTCACAGTAGCTTGACCTGAACTAATTTCCAATCTTTTACATAAATAAAAATGTCACTAAACTGACAAGACTTAGTATACAATTATATTGATTTTTTTTCAACCCCTTTTTTCAATATTTTTATAAAAATTTTATTGTTTTTTTCAATTAATCATATTTTTTTCATTTTAGGTATTTCGTCACTTAAATTTAAAGCATTATACTAATTAAAATCATTAATATTAAACTATCATTTCAATATATTTAATTTAGTTCTTACATAATAATACCTGAAACTCGCATGAATACAACAACTATTTTTATAGTTCTCTATTTTCCTAGAGAACTATAAGCATAAGTTTATATTTAAATAGTTATTTATATAATTAATTTCCTTCTACTTTGTTCATATCTATATATTTAGAAAATATCTTCTTTAATTCTTCTATTTGCTCTTCATCTACCTTACTCTCTATGACATTGAGAGTTCTTAATACAGCTAATCGTTCATTATTATAAGTAAGGAATTTGTTTATCTCTGAATAATCTTCTTCATCCAATTCTTTACATATTCCTATTATCTTTGCCTTCTCCGAAATTGTTAACTCATCTATTAATTCTTCTGGTGGTACCTTCATTACTTTGTTTTTTTCCTTAACCTGCTTATTATATTTATCAAACTCTATTTCATCAATTTTAACTATTTCATAATCACTCTTATACATTTCACTTAGTTGATTTTGCTTTTCTCTATTTGCTTGAATTTTTCTTTTTTCTAATTCTTCATCTAATACAATAGCCTCATTAATCTCATTATCTTTAATTAAATCCTGTGAAGTATTTGCATTCATATTCTCCTTTTCTATACCAGTAGTAATTTCTTTATTATAAATTTCACCTTTCTCACCGGTTTTGGCTATAACCTTATTTTCCTCTTTGTAATCTAAGTTTTCATTACTTATATTAAAGCTCACTAACGCTATTATATTTATTATTGTATACAAAATTATTATCACAGAATATCCCTTTCTATTCATAACATATCCTCCTTAAATAAAACTATCTAAATTATTCCATATTTTTTAGAATTTATACCTAAGTTACTTCATATAAATTCATATGGAGGTGTTTCTGTGAGCAAAGTTAAGATTCATTACAAAGATTCATTAGGTTATTATACCTTATCCAACTTTTTAAAAGATGAATTAAATGCAAACACAATTATTGTTTGTATAGGAACTGATAGATGCATTGGAGACTGCTTAGGTCCTCTTATTGGTAGCATGTTAGAAGAAAAATTTTTTCCATTGCCCGTCTATGGAACTATAGCTAATCCTATACACGCATTGAATTTAGATAGTAAACTATCGGATATAAAATTAAAACATCCAGATTCTAAAATTATTGGTATCGATGCTTGTCTTGGTCCTCCTAATAAAATTGGCCAGATACAAGTTCGAGATTACCCCATTAATCCCGGAAAAGGTGTTGGTAAATCTCTTTCCCCTGTAGGCGATATATCAATAATAGGTATTGTCGATTCTAGCGATATTGACGAACCCTTTACAAGTAGAAATATACGATTAAACCTAATTTGGGAAATATCCAAAGTAATAACTCAAGGACTTGTTCATGGGTATTATCTCAACTCATTATGTGATTAATAATGAATAATTATCACCTAGATATTATATACGTTATGTGGACTTATTTAACTATTTATACTATTAAAATCTTTTTATCAACCCTTAATTTCGAAGATAGAATTATAATTTTTATTAACTCTCCCTTTCATAGAAAATGAGTTCCTTACAACAACTAGAAATGATACAAAATAAAATATACCTACTATACAAATATTTTTTTGCATAGTAGGTATATTAAATCACATTTTTATATTTATATAACCTTTATTTTTAACTTCTATTGTTGGACATCATATAAACTTATTTACATAATTTAAAATATAGGTTTTATATTCTAACTTGTACATCTTAACTATTTATTGAAACATTATATCCTGTAAACGAATCGTCTAACTTATCTACATAGTCAAGCATTTTTCCTGTTCCAACAGCTACACAAGATACTGAATCTTCTGCTACATACACTGGTACATTAGTAACTTTTTCAATGAGTTTGTCTAGTCCATCTAATAAAGCGCCTCCACCAGTCATTATTATACCTTTATCAGCTATATCTGCAGCCAGTTCAGGTGGTGTTTTTTCTAGTACAGAATGTGCACATTCAGCTATGGAAGTAACAGCTTCTTTTAATGCCTCTTCCATCTCACTAGAACAAACTGTGATATTTTTAGGTAGTCCAGTTATAAGATCTCTTCCTCTTATCTCTGCCTTCATATCCTCATTTTTAGGATATGCGCATCCAATGTTTATTTTAAGTTCTTCTGCTGTTCTTTCTCCAATCATTAATTTATGCTTTTTCCTTATGTAACGAATTATAGCATCATCAAAATCGTCTCCAGCAACTTTAATAGACTCTCTTACAACCATTCCTCCTAAAGAAATTACTGCTATATCCGTAGTACCTCCACCTATGTCAATAACCATATTACCACTAGCTTTAGTTATGTCTAACCCTGCTCCTATAGCTGCTGCCAAAGGTTCCTCAATTAATAAAACCTTTTTAGCTCCTGCATTTCTTGCCGCGTCCTCAACAGCTCTTCTTTCCACTTCAGTAGCCTCACATGGTACACACATTACAACTCTTGGCGTTGACATCTTTCTCTTACCGCAAGCTTTTTTTATAAAGTGCTCTAACATTTTTTCTGTAACATCATAATCTGATATTACCCCATCTCTAAGTGGACGAATTGCAACAATATTTCCTGGCGTCCTACCTATCATTTTTCTAGCTTCTTCACCTACTGCTAAGACCTTATTGGCACTTTTATCTATTGCTACAACTGAAGGTTCCTTTAGTATTATACCCTTACCCTTTGTGTAAACTAGTACTGTAGCCGTACCTAGGTCTATTCCCATATCTGTTCCTACACCGAAAAAAAACATCTTAAAATTCACTCCTGCTCTCTAGTATTTTCTTCTTATTGAAATACTATACAATATTTACTAAAACAATATACACCTATTATATTACTATTCTACCTAACCTTCAATTGTTTTATATTTCATTTTAGTAGCTTTTCCACCTCTAATGTGTCTTTCAGCTTTATTTAAATCTAAGATGTTTTTTGCTTCCTCTGCTATTTGAGCATTTATTTTAGGTAATCTCTCAGTCATATCCTTGTGAATTGTACTTTTACTTACACCAAATACCGACGCTGTTTTTCTTATTGTAGCCTCGGATTCTATTATATATTTTGCTACTTCTAATACTCTATCTTCAATATAGTCTTTCAAAGCGTTACCTCCTTAACCCTTCTATAATTATAAATATGCTAACTTCCTTATTTAAATTACATTCTTGCTAGCCTTTTACTTTAAAGTTTAAAAACTAGCAAGAATATTAATTTTATTTTAGTTATTTCTTATAACTAACATATTTAGCTGGGTCTACTTCTTTTCCACCTTGTAATACTTGGAAGTGAAGATAATCTCCATATTCCTCATATGCAAGGTTTGTAGTTTTACCTACAGCTCCTATTTCTTGACCAGCTGTAACTTTATCTCCTGCTTTAACTAGAACCTGTTCTTTAAGATTTCCACATATTGTAGTTAGTCCATTTTGATGGTCTATTTCTACATAGGTACCTTCTGTATTTGCATCTACCTTTTTAACCACTCCAGCACTTACTGCTACAACTGCTGAACCTTCTGCGGCTTTAACATCCATAGCTAAGTGATTTTTATAACTCTTAGTTGTTGCCCAATATACTGGATCTTCAGAATATGCTCTACCTAAAGTACCCTCTACTGGATTTTTAAAACTAACTTTAGTTTGAGATGAAACTGCTGCAGTATCATTATTCTTAACTGTTGGTACTGGCTCAAGCTCCTCTTTAACTTGTAGTGCATTCTCAGGTTTTTCTGGTTGAGTTACAACTTCTTTTTCTGTTTGTTCTAATGCTACTTTATCTTCTTCAGAATTCTTATTGTTATTTCTTCCAGCTGTTACAGCTGCAACTGTAGCAACAGCACATAGACAAACAAATAAAATTACATAGAAGCCTTCTTTTTTGAAAAATTGCTTCACTTTGTTAAGTTTATTGTTCATAAAAACACCTCCATCAGTATTGTGGACGTTTATTGGGAAATTAATACACTATAAGAAAAATTTTTTCTTATTTACCTCATCTTTTTCATATTTTTTTGCTAAAAACTAAAAAATAGGGCAAAAGCCCTATTTCTTTCTAATCTTTATTGATATTTTTTATGTTAATACCTGTATAATAATGTTTTAAAATTTCTTCGCAACTCTTGCCTTGGCTAGCCATTACATTAGCTCCCCATTGACTCATACCTACTCCGTGACCAAAGCCATTACAATTTATAACAACTTGATTATTTAAAAACTCTAAAGAGAAGTTAGCGGAATTCAATCCAAACAACTGTCTAAATTTAACCCCTGTTATAGTAACATTGCCAAGGGTTATTTCTTTCACTGACCCACCATCTGTATAATTATTTATTTTAATATGATCTTCTAGATTAGCAGGTGATAAATTTGCATTACTATAACTACTATTAACCACTTGTGCAAATCTGTTTATGTCTATAGTTTCTGTACTTTTATATCTTGGTGCAATATCTTCACCTAAACTTTCAACACTTCTAAGATAAGGTAGTGCTGTAGAAAATACATCTTCAACATTTTCAGTTTTTCCACTACTTGTAGAGAAATAATAAGCCCCCAATACTAATTCATTATTATATGTTAATACCTGTCCTCTAGTCTCATTCACCACATCTTCAACTAGTTTCCATTTATTTTCTCCACCTATACCTAATTGAGCTATTTTTACTTCTTTGGGTGTATATACCTGACAATGAACAGTATCACACAAATCTGCTCCTCTTCCATTGGCACATCCACTTGATACAGCTTTTGTATGAGCTAAGGTATATGTCCTTGCTGCTATAGCTTGTGCCTTTAAAGCCTCTTTATTAAAGTTTAATGGCATCTCACTACATACTACTCCCTTAATATATTCTTCTAAAGGCACCTCTATAATTCTATTTTCCTTTGTCAAATAGACTTTTATTGTATCTACATCTATCTTAAATGAAATGCCCTTATTTAATTTTTCACCTTTATTTTTAGATTGTATCACCTCTATAGCCTGTGATGAGTCATTTCCTTTTTTACCTATATTGCCTCCTTCACCTAATATCAATTTATAGGATAATATTAGAAATCCTAGTAATACTGCTGAATAAATAGCCACCATCAATATTGGTTTAATAATAACTATAGCTTTATCATAATTAAAATTTATTTTAATCTTCCCATAGTACTTCACTTTTCTTCCTCCTAATAAATAAACTTGTCTTCTATACTAGATAGACTTAATTATATTTATTATTATATTTATGTTAATATGCTTATAATTTTGCAAATATAAAAATGCCCAGCCTTAAATTAAAAGCTGAGCTATATAAAATATAATTATATTCTAGTTATTTCTGCGCCTAGGTCATTGAGTTTATCCTCTATTGTTACATATCCTCTATCTACATGGTATATGTGATCTATTATAGTCTCACCCTTAGCACATAAACCTGCCAAAACCAGTCCTGCTCCTGCTCTAAGATCTGGTGCTACTACTTCAGCTCCTGTAAGCTCTTTAACACCTTCTATTGTCGCAATTCTTCCGTTAACATTAATATTAGCTCCCATCCTTCTTAACTCTGCCACCTGCATAAACCTATTTTCAAATATAGTTTCTGTCACACTGCTTCTTCCAGGGGTAATACTTAATAATGTCATCATTTGTGATTGCATGTCTGTTGGAAATCCCGGATGAGGCATAGTCATAATATCTGATGGTTTTAACTCTACATCTCCATCTACAACAATTTTATTTCCGAATACATCAATCTTAACACCCATTTCACGTAATTTAACTATCACTGACTTGAGATGTTCTTCATCTACCCCTTCTATTGTAATTTTACTCTTTGTAATGGGTGCTGCTATTATAAATGTTCCTGCTTCAATCCTATCAAATATAGGTGTATACGAAACTCCTTCTAATCTTTTTACTCCTGTTATGCATATCTTACCACTTCCTGCACCTTGAATCTTAGCTCCCATTTTATTTAAAAAATTAGCTAAATCTACTATCTCAGGTTCCTTAGCTGCATTCTCTATAAAAGTATCTCCTTTAGCAAGAGTTGCAGCCATCATTAAGTTCTCTGTGGCTCCCACAGATGGGAAGTCTAAATAAACTGTATTACCCTCTAATTGTTCTGCAACTACTTCAACATATCCGTGTTCCTCTTTAATTGTTGCTCCTAAAGCTTTTAGTCCCTTCAAATGCAAATCTATAGGTCTAGATCCTATTTTACATCCTCCAGGCAGAGAAATTTTTGCCCTTCCAAATCTAGCTACCATAGCACCTATAACTAGGAAAGATGCTCTCATTTTTCTTACTAAGTCATTATCTATACCTTCATATTTCAAGTTTCTTGTATTAATATCAATTTTGTTATCATCTCTATCTATATTAACCTCTGCTGAAAGAGATCTTAATACCTCACATAGTACAAATACATCTTCTAGCATAGGTGATCCATTGATGGTTGATACACTATCTGTTAGTATAGTGGACACTAGTATTGGTAATACAGCATTCTTGGCTGAACTTATGTTTACACTCCCTTTTAATCTACAGTTTCCATTTATATAAAATTTACTCATGTTAATCCTCCATTTAAAATGCTATTTCTTAGTATGTTATCCTGATTACAGGTGTCCCCATTATTAAATAGCATCCTGAGGAATATCTAACTATAGCACAGTTAAAATCTATCTCCTCACCTAGTATTATTTCTTTATCGTATAAATTTGTATTGCTTATAATACTATATCCATTACTTATTTCTACTTCATTAATATTTTGTGCTTTATTTAAATATAATTGCTTTAAAATCACATCTCTTGTTTCATCTATTGTGCCATTTAAGATTTTACTTTTTACATATAGTGAGTATTCCACCTTACTACTAATTGGGGATAAAATTTCTTTAATTTTCTTTTCTAGAGTTTTTTCTTCATCAATATCTAAATTAGGTTTACAAATAGAAATTCTTAGTACAACATCATATCCTTTACCGTAATCAGCTATTGAAATCCTTCCATCATATTCTTCATGGTTATAATCTATTTTAAAACTTAAGTCCTTATTAACTTCTTGGTAAACTTGTCCCATAGCCTTTTCTATATTAGTTGTTATAGTTTCATATATATTTTCTTTGCTTTCTTGACTATAAAGCCTGCCCTCCACTACATATTCCTCAGTAGAAGCATTTACATTATTTAATATTCCACTAAACATATCCTCTTCACTCTTCCCATAAAAGGTTTTATCCCTTATAATTAATATGCTTAATGTGAACATTACCATAATTAATAACTTACTATATAACTTCATACATATCCCACCTTAATATAAGAATAAATCCACCTATATTAAATCATTAACGTTTTTACTTTTTTTATTCATATTTACATATAATGTAATAAGTTATATTTTTATTTATACTAATAATATATAGCAACTTTTAAAATATGTTCATAAATAAATTACTTTTTAACATAATGTAGAAAATAAGAAGATAATTTATGAAATCACATAAATTATCTTCTTATTTCTATCTTTAAATTATAAATCAAAAGTTTTTTTACAGTCTCCTCTTTATCATTCTTTATCATCCAATCAAAAGAAATATTGAAACGTCTCATATCATCGGATTTTTCTTTTTCTTTTATATTCATATTTTCTACTTCTACAGTATATTTTTTAAGGTATGGTGGTCTTAATCTATATGAAAAAATTAAACTAACTTCGTAGTTATTATATCCTTATCCTCTTTTGCATTACATCCTATTAAAACTAATGTTGATATTACTAAAAATATGATAATTAAAATGTTTAGTAATTTAATTTTCATGATTTCCCTCTAAAATATATTTAATTTTAAATAAAATTTTTAATTATAACAAAGATATAAAATACTTTAATAAAAAAATTTCATATAATACAATATATTTTCAGTATACTAACCCATATTAAAGTTATCATATAATATTTCAAATCTATTATATTGATTTATAAGCCACTGTCCATTTTCTTTTGAAAGATACATATCTTTGCCTACCTTATGTTCCTCTACTATCTCCTCTTTATCATTTTTTATAATCCAGTTGAACTTAACATTAAACCGTCTCATGTCTTCTGACTTTTCTTTTTCCGTTATTTCTAAATCCTTTATTTCTGCCGTGCAATTTTTTTCATAGAGCAACTTAAATCTATTAAAAATATATCTATCCATTATATAATTGTTAAAAGCTTTTTCCGTCATATATTCTGCAAACTCTTTATCTTTCTTGTCTAAGTTATATCCTATTCCACTTCCATTCTTAACATACTCTTCAAATTCTTCTAAATCTATTTTATCTGCTACATAATGCTTATCAATAAATCCTCTTATTGTATCTTCTGCCTTATCCTCTTTTGAATTACATCCTGTTAAAGCTAATATAGATATGGCTATAAATACTACAATAAAAATGTTTAGTAATTTAATTTTCATAATACCCCCTATATTTACTTAAATTTAAATACTTTCTTTGAATATATAAAAAAATACAATATCATATCTAAAAATAATGCTATATAATAACTTTTTTCTACTCTAAAAACATTGACTATTCCTTTAGAAGCCATAATCCATAACATACTGATGAAGATATTTAAAATATTTATAACAATAGCTTGAATCTTAAACTTAATAGTACGACTTGTAAAAATAAAATTCATAAAGGTCCATATAAAAAATATTATAGTTCCTATTATAAATACTATAAAACTAAATTTAGATATCATTCTAATGTTATAATTTGATATATCTATAAGGCCTATAATTTTTAATCTCACAAGTAGTTGAATAATTATATATAAGCACACATACATAACTAGATTTAAGGATAAATAAGTATTTAGTATTATTAAATATACCTGATACTCCTTCCTCAAAGTCAGAATTATTCCCTATACTATTTTTAGCTATTTCAAAAGCCTCTTCCTCTGATTTGCCTGATTCCACTAAATCACTAACCTCAGTTATAATGTAACTTTTTAATTCTTCCTTTAATTCTTTAACTTCTAATGTATTTTCAAAAGCTGAACTAAAGAGCTTTCTTAAGTATCTATTTATTTTCCTCTTTAACTTAATACTTATATTATTCAACATTAACTGCCCCCTTTCTAAACTTTAAAATAAGCTCTGTTATCTTATTAAAATCTGCATTCAATTTATTAAGTTGAACTTCACCCTCTTTTGTAATTAAATAATGCCTTCTTTTGATTCCATTATCTCCTTCTATTACTTTAGATGTGATAAAATTTTGTTTTTCTAATCGTTTTAAAGCTATATATAAAGTTCCTGTTTGAAGCTCGAAATTATCCTTAGCAGCTATATTAACTAGTTTCATTATGTTATATCCATAAATATAATCATTACCTTTAATAATAGATAAAATTAAAATGTCTATAAACCCTTTTAATAACTCTTTATCTATTTCCAATTACATTCCTCCTTTTACTTAATATGTATAATATTATTATATATAGTATTACTATATATATCAATATTATTATTGTAATATTTTTACTATTTTAAATTATTGTAGAATTTTATTCCAAGGCAATTAAAAGGAGCACATTAAATGATATGAAAATCATTTTATGTGCTCCTTTTAGTTCATTCTACCCATTGTGCTATAGTACAGAGAATACTAACATTATTTTTTCTTACCTTTAGGACTCCGTCAGAAGTATTAACTTTGTACTTCTTTCCATCTACATCTTCAAAAGTTGTTATTGTTGGTACAAGTCCTGCAATTATAGCAGAATGGTCTGGAAGAATTCCTAGTCTGCCTTCTGTAGTTTCACAGTTTAAAGAGACTGCATCCCCCTTAAAAAACTCACTCTCTGGAGTAATTATTGTAAGCTTAAAGACCTTTTTCATATTTTATCACATCCAAAATAATATTAACCCAAAGTCTTAGCTTTCTCTATAACATCATCTATTGTTCCTGCAAATAAGAATGCTGACTCTGGTAAATGATCATGTTTACCTTCTAATATTTCCTTGAATCCTCTTATTGTTTCTTTTATAGGAACATATCTACCTTTTAAACCAGTGAATTGCTCTCCTACTGTAAAAGGTTGAGATAAAAATCTTTGAACTCTTCTTGCTCTATTAACAAGAACTTTATCTTCATCTGATAATTCATCTACACCTAATATAGCTATAATATCTTGAAGTTCTTTATACCTTTCAAGAATATACTTTACTTGAGTAGCTATTTCATAATGTTCCTCACCAACGATTCTAGGATCTAGTACTCTTGAGCTTGATTCTAAGGGATCAACCGCAGGATATATTCCAAGCTCTACTATAGCTCTAGATAAAACTGTAGTTGCATCAAGATGGCTAAATGTTGTTGCTGGTGCTGGGTCAGTAAGGTCATCAGCAGGAACATATACTGCTTGAACAGAAGTAATTGATCCACTGTTAGTAGATGTTATACGTTCCTGCAATGCCCCCATCTCTGTTGCTAGAGTTGGTTGGTATCCTACAGCACTTGGTATTCTACCTAATAATGCAGAAACCTCTGAACCCGCCTGAGTAAATCTAAATATATTATCTATAAATAATAATACATCTTGACCTTTATCTCTGAAGTATTCAGACATAGTAAGTCCTGTAAGTGCAACTCTCATTCTAGCTCCTGGTGATTCATTCATTTGTCCAAATACCAAAGCTGTCTTATTTATAACCCCTGAATCTAACATCTCATTGTATAAGTCATTTCCTTCTCTTGTACGCTCTCCTACACCAGTGAATACTGATAATCCACCATGTTCTCTAGCTATATTGTTGATTAATTCTTGTATAAGTACAGTTTTACCAACTCCTGCACCACCAAAAAGTCCTATCTTTCCACCCTTTTGATATGGTGCTATTAAATCTATAACCTTTATACCTGTTTCAAACATTTCTGGTTCCACTGATTGCTCAGCAAAGCTTGGAGCTGGTCTATGAATTGTATAATAATTATTAGTATCAAGAGGACCTTTTCCATCTTTAGTTTGACCTAATACATTGAACAATCTTCCAAGTACCTGTTCTCCTACAGGCACTTCAATAGGTCTTCCTGTATCTATAGCCTTAACTCCACGTTTAAGTCCTTCTGTTGATTCCATAGATATAGTTCTAACTATATCATCACCTATATGTTGTTCAACCTCAGCAACAATAACTCTACCATCCATCTTAATTTGGATTGCATTATAAATGTTAGGCAATGAGTCTGTATCAAATTTTATATCTATTACTGGTCCAATAATTTGAACTACTTTACCAATACGTTGTGCCATATTAATTCGCTACATCTAACTATATTAATATATAAGTTAAATATAACTCCTCCTATCTATACTTTTTATATAGGTTACTATATAATGGCTTATTAACTTTGTGCTTGAGCTCCACCAATAATTTCTGAAATTTCTTGAGTGATAGCCCCTTGTCTAACCCTATTATATTTTAACCTTAAAGAAGCTATTAATTCATCTGCATTTTGAGTCGCACTATTCATTGTCTCCATTCTATTTCCCTGTTCTGAAGCCTTAGAATTTATCATTGCATTAAGTATCATTGCATTACAATAGGATGGTACTATTGACTCTATAAGCTCTTCTTTATTACCTTCTATATCAAATTCATCTTCACCAATATGGTCTTCTTCGTTTTCTTCAAAAGTAAGAGGCAGTAATCTACACTCTTTTGGTTCTTTTACTATTGGATTTTTAAACCAAGTATAAAGTATACTTACTTCACCAACTTTTTCTTCATTAAACATATTGAAGCTATACTCAAAGATACTCTTAGCTTCAGTAGCCGTAGGTACATCAGAGATAATTTGACTATATTTATCTAATGTCGTAATCCTATGTCTCTTAGCTAAGCTTTTACCTTTTTCACCAATAACTGCTATTAAATAATCCTCTTCATGGCCTTTAGTTATTTCTTTAAGCTTATCTATAACATTATTATTATAGGCACCGCACATTCCCATATCTGAAGTTATAACAATGATTAATTTCTTTTTACTTCCATTGGATTGCATATATCTATTTTCTTTTGGAAGTGATGGAATTACTTCATTCATAACTTCTCTATAGCTTTTAAAATACGTATTATTTGTATATAAGGATACCCTTACCTTTTTTAGTTTAGATGTTGCTACTAAGGCCATAGCCTTAGTAAGCTTTTTTGTATTCTCTATAGATTTTATTCTCTTTTTTAAAATAACTAATCCTGCAACGCCCATATTTTCACCTCCTAAAAATTTAGGTGATATCTCTAAATTTCAGTTAAAAATACTTTTTTAAATTCAGTTATGGCCATATTAAGTCTTTCTTTTATTTCTGAATCTAATTCTTGTTTTTCTTTTATAGAACTTGGTATGTCTCTATAATGAGTACCTATATATTCTAAAAATTCCTTTTCAAAAGCTTTAACCTTATGAACTGGAATATCACTTAAGAAATCATTCACTCCGCAATATATTATTATTATTTGCTTTTCTACATCCATAGGAGCATATTGTCCCTGCTTTAATATTTCTATAAGCCTTTTACCCTTTTCAAGTCTCTTAACAGTTTCTTTATCTAAATCTGATCCAAATTGAGTAAAGTTCACAAGTTCTCTATATTGTGCAAGTTCTATTCTAAGGGTTGATGATACTTGTTTCATAGCTTTAATTTGTGCATTTCCTCCAACCCTAGATACTGATATACCTGCATTTACTGCTGGTCTTTGACCTGCATGGAACAAGTCAGATTCTAAGAAAATTTGACCATCTGTTATAGATATTACATTTGTAGGAATATATGCTGTAACATCTCCTGCTAAAGTTTCTATTATTGGAAGAGCAGTTAATGATCCTCCTCCTAAGTCATCAGAAAGTTTTGCTGCTCTTTCTAAAAGTCTTGAGTGAAGATAGAATACATCTCCTGGATAAGCTTCTCTTCCTGGTGGTCTACGAAGTAATAATGACATAGTTCTATAAGCAACAGCGTGCTTAGACAAATCATCATATACTATAAGTGCATCTCCACCTTTATACATAAAATATTCTGCCATTGAACATCCTGAGAAAGGTGCTAAATATTGAAGAGATGCAGATTGTGATGCCGTTGCAGCTACAACTATTGTATAGTCCATAGCCCCTTCAGCCTTTAGAGTATTAACTATATTAGCAACAGTTGACTGTTTTTGACCTATAGCTACATAAACACAAGTTACATTTTTACCCTTTTGATTTATGATAGCATCTATTGCTAATGCACTTTTTCCAGTCTGTCTGTCTCCTACAATTAACTCTCTTTGACCTTTCCCAATTGGAATCATAGAGTCTATAGCCTTTATACCTGTTTGCATAGGGCTTTTTACTGATTGTCTCTCTATAACTCCTGGTGCTTCTACTTCTACAGCTCTATATTCTGAAGTTACTATCATTCCGTTACCATCGATAGGATTTCCTAGAGAATCCACAACTCTTCCTATAAGAGCTTCACCAACAGGTACTTCTACTACTCTACCCGTTCTTTTTACTATATCACCTTCTCTGATACCTTCTTCAGAGCCTAATAATACGCATCCAACATTGTCTTGCTCTAAGTTAAGGGCAATTCCATATACGTTATTAGGAAATTCTAATAGCTCTCCTTCTAAACAATTATCTAATCCATATATTCTAGCTATACCATCTCCAATTTGGATTATAGTTCCAGAATCTATAGTGTTAATGTGACTTTCATATCTATCTAATTCTCTTTTTATAATAGATGTTATCTCACCTGGTTTAATATGCATGATTCCACCTCTATTCTCACCACGATTTAAAGCCTGTATTACATGTCATCTCTAACATATCTAAGCTTACTTTTTACTGTTCCATCAGTAATATCATTTCCTATTTTAACTAATACTCCACCAACTATACTCTCATCTATTTCTTCATGGATTACTATTTTTCTACTATAGAACTTCTCAAGTCCTTTAGTTAACTTAATTCTCTCTTCATCAGTTAGTGGAATTACAGTCCTAACTGTAGCATTAAGAATTTTGCCTTTTTCATCTAAATCTATAATACACTCTTGAGATTTAGCCTTACCAATCTTACATTTTTCACTATTAACTATCTCATCAATTGTAGCTTTAGTAGTTACATCTTCACCTATAATAACTTTGATATCATTTTTGTAAGACTCATCTACTATATTATTTATGACAATTTCTCTACTATAGAAATCCATTAGCCAACCTCTTAATTTTTTTGTTTCTTCCTCATTTAGAGGTTTATTTGTTATAATATCTGCTAATAATTCTTTATTAAGCTCACTAAAGTTATATCTACCTACGTTACCTTCTGATATATTTTTAAGATCCATAAGTTTAGTCTTAATAGTTCCATCTATGGTTTCATCTCCAACAGATATCAACATTCCACCTAATAGAGATTTATCTATTTCTTCCTCTATTATTACTGTTTTTTCATAACGTTTTTCCAACTTACTTTTAATAGTTTCTCGTTCATTATTATTTAATGGAATTACAGACTTAATTTTAGCTACAACGGTATTATTATTTTTAAGGTATACTAATTTAAACTGATTATACTTTTCTCTTAGATAAAGTATCCTTCCTTTATCAATAAGTAATAGTAAAAAACTTAAAAGTTCATCCTCTATCTTACCCTTAAATAATTCCTCAAATATTCTCTTTTTATTGTGCTTATTAATTTGAGGATTTCTGATAATCTTTATAAGTCCTTCATTATTATCCATTTCCTCAACTATTTCACCTAGTTCTTCCAAAACAGTTTCTATATTACCTGCTTCTTTACACATTTCATAAAGAGCTAGAGCATACCGCCTATCTAAAAATTCATACATTTTTAAATACCTACCTTAGCTATAAATTTATCAATTAACTCTCTGTGACTTTCTTCATTAATTTCTTTCTCTAAAGTTTTCTCAGCAAGTTTCATGGATAAATCAATAATTTCTTGCTTAATTTCTTTACTAGCTTTTTCTCTTTCCCTTTTTATTTCTTTAGTAGCTCGTTCTTTTATGTTAGCTACTTCTCTTTGTGAATCTTCAACTATCTCAGCATAGACTTTATCAGCTTTTTGCTTATAACTTTCTACTAATTTCAAGCCATCATTTCTATATCTTATAACATCTTCATCATACTTTTGCTTTAATAACTTTGCTCTTTCTTCTTCATCTCTAGCCTTTTTAAAAGCACTTTCCACTTCTTCTTTTCTAGTATTGATAACTGCTAAAGTCTTATTAAATACAAATTTTCTTAGTATTAAATAAAATATAAAGAAATTGATGGTTGATGGTACTATAATACTCCAATCAATATTCATAAGCTACGTTCCACATCATCCTCTTAATTTAATCACAAATATATACTATACTCCTACTATATCTTCTTCAAAATGCAACTAATTAAGATATGGAACTACACCCTCCTTCTCAATATTTTTACTAAGATATTAACCTTTTACTCCGAATAATATTAATAATAATCCAAGTAAAAATCCATATATAGCTGTGGCCTCTGATAAAGCTCCTCCTACTATTAAAGCACTCATTATTTTACTGCTAGCCTCTGGTTGTTTTGCTATACTCTCTACTGCTTTACCAGTAGCATTTCCTGTTCCTAATCCTCCACCAATAACCGCAAGTGCTGCTATACCTGCTCCTAATGCTGACATTCCTGCTATAAAAGCTGCTGAATCCATTTATAATTCCTCCTCAAAAATAAATATTTTTTATATTTATAGTAATTTACTATTAATAATTTTTATTTAGTTAAATTTAGTTTTTAATGTTCTGCTGTAATCTTAATATTAATCATTGTTAACATTACAAAAATAATCATTTGTATGGTTCCATCAAATATATCAAAATAGAAATGGAACGGTATAGGTAATCCTATTGCTGCAATAAAATTTAATCCTGTAAGAGCTCCGTATAGAAGTTCCATAATCATTGTTGCTGCAAATATATTTCCAAAAAGTCTTAGACTTAATGATATTGGAAGCATAATTCTCTCCATTATATTTATTGGTAACAACAATGGTACAGGAGATGCATATCCTTTAAAGTAACCCCAAAGACCTAGCTTTTTAATAGTATGCCCTTGAATTACAAAAAAAGTAGTAAGTGCAATTCCTAAGCTTACACTAAAATCTGATGTAGGGGGTTTTATTCCAAATAACCCTACCATATTTAATAAAAATAAATAAATTCCTAAGGATCCTATGTAAGGAATAAAAGGACTTGAACCTGGTCCCATGTTATCTTTAACTACATTAGATAAAAATTCTATTCCAACTTCTACAATGCTTTGTACCTTGCCTGGAACTTTTTTAACCTTTCTACTATATATAATGGATAAAACCAATGCCAATGCAATAAATACCCATTGCATAAAAACACTTGACATAACTTCATATTTATATCCAAAGATATTAATTGCAAACAAAGGTGCCATTTCTTCCATAACATCATACTCCTTTCTGGCTCTTCAAGCTAAAACCATAACATAATATAGCTAATAGCTGAGCCGTATATCCTGCAATAAAAATAAAAAAGCTCACCTCACTTTTCTTAATTATAGCGAGAGATATTCCACAAACAAGTCCTATTCTAACTATATAGGATAAAAGTATTAATAAACCTTTAAATCTCTTATCCTTCATAATAATCATTTCAGTTGTCAGTGAGTTAATAATAAAATTCACAAAACTACAAATTATCCCCAATAAAAAAAACCAGGATATCCAGTTAAAGAATAACATTAAAATTAATGAAACTATAATTCCTATAATAGAATCAAATAAGCCAACAAGCTTAATAACCTCTGAGCACTCTTTATTCATTGGATTGGACCACCTCGCTTTTGCATATATGATATTATACATCTAGGTTCAAATCTTCTAAAACCTAAATTTTCACCAAATTAGGTCAAATTAGTTCTAAAGAAGTAAATAATCAATAATAGTACAAGTTCTCTCTGCTTTGCTACATTTTTTGAGGTTTTACAATAAAAGGATTATTTAAAAAAACTTTTATTCATTTGTCTGTTAAAACTGAAAATTTACAATAAGTAGTCAAAAGAATTTAAAATATCAATTATTTTCTGAATTAAAAGATTTATTACCAAAATGTTCTTTGCTAAGCTATAATGAATCAATTTAAACCTCTACATTACACTTTATATATATATAAGTATATAATTGTATATTCATTGTATGCAATTTTTTATGCATTGTATTTATTGTAAAAATGGATGCTCCGTTTAATTTTACTTAATATTGATTAAATATTTATTAACTTATTCAAAATTCTAACTAATAAATGCTACTCTTATGTATATAAACATTTTTTTTAGGCTTATTACTTTACTTTTATCCTTTAAAGTTATTTTTATTGTATCTTATCGATGCTATTTCTATACTAACTTAAATTATAAATATTTGAACTTTATATTAAAATAAACAACATGATATGATCTTAACCTTATTAAGTAATATAATAAAATTATATTATTTTTTTATTACCTAAAAAAAATAATAAAAAATAATAATTTTCTCTTGATAATTATTATTTAATAGTATATAATAAGTTCATAAGATAAATACATTAAGAAAATCTAAAAACAAATATTAATATAACATGAAGATTTAAGGAGGAAATATTTATGAAAAAATTTGTATGTACAGTTTGTGGTTATATTCACGAGGGAGATTCAGCTCCAGAGTTTTGTCCAGTATGTAAAGCAGGTGCTGATAAATTTGTAGAAAAATCAGAAGGCAACCTAGCTTGGGCTGATGAACACAGAATAGGAATTGCAGCAGAAGTTGATCAAGAAGTAATCGAAGGATTAAGAGCTAATTTTACTGGAGAATGTACAGAAGTTGGAATGTACTTAGCAATGAGCCGTCAAGCAGATAGAGAAGGATATCCTGAAGTAGCTGAAGCTTATAAGAGAATAGCATTTGAGGAAGCTGAACACGCAGCTAAATTTGCTGAATTATTAGGAGAAGTGGTTGTAGCAGATACAAAAACTAATTTACAAATGAGAGTTGATGCTGAGCATGGTGCTTGCCAAGGTAAAAAAGACCTTGCTACATTAGCAAAAAAATTAAACCTAGATGCAATTCACGATACAGTTCATGAAATGTGCAAAGATGAAGCTAGACACGGTGCTGCTTTCAACGGTTTATTACAAAGATATTTTGGTAAATAACCCCCCATTCCCCCAATTTAATAAAATTTACCTAAATAATATAAGGAGCTCTAGTATTAACTAGAGCTCCTTTTTGTATGTAATCTAATACGTTAATATTATTTTCTTAGAAAAATACCCTAATTAGAAATCTAAATCTAATCAGGGCAATATTACAATTTAAATAATATACTACTTAGTTCCGAATAAACGATCTCCAGCATCACCTAATCCTGGAACAATATATCCATGTTCATTTAACTTCTCATCTATTGATGCTAAATATATATCTACATCTGGATGTGCTTCCATAATAGCTTTAATTCCTTCTGGAGCTCCAACAAGACACATAAGTCTTATATTTTTAGCCCCTCTTTTCTTAAGAGCATTTATTGCATCTATAGCTGAGCCTCCAGTTGCAAGCATTGGGTCAGTTACTATGATATCTCTATCTTCTATGTCTTGAGGTAACTTACAGAAGTATTCTACCGGCATTAAAGTTTCTTCATCTCTATACATACCTATATGACCAACTTTAGCTGCTGGTATAAGCTTAAGCATTCCATCAACCATTCCAAGTCCAGCTCTTAGTATAGGTACTATTGCCATTTTCTTTCCTGCAAGAACTTTACACTTTGTAATTCCTATGGGCGTTTCAATTTCTACTTCTTCTAGTTGCATATCTCTAGTAACCTCATAAGCCATAAGCATAGCAACTTCTTCTACTAATTCTCTAAAGTCCTTAGACCCCGTATTTATATCCCTCATGAATGCTAATTTATGTAGTATTAATGGATGGTCTATTTGTGTAACTTTACTCATATGTTCTTATCCTCCTAAAATTATTTATTATATTTTTTTTCTATCTCCATTATCTTGTTAACCCTATTCTCGTGTCTTCCACCTTCAAAGGTTGATCCAAGAAATGCATCAACTATATCTAAAGCAAGTCCGGTTCCTACAACTCTTTCTCCCATTGCTAATATATTGGCATTATTATGTTCTCTAGTTGCATGTGCACTAAAAGTATCACTGCATAGCGCTGCTCTTATTCCTGGTATTTTATTAGCTGATATACTTATTCCAATTCCTGTACCGCATATTAAAACTCCATAATCATATTCTTTAGCAACTACTGCTTCAGCCACTTTTTCAGCAAAGTCTGGATAGTCACAAGAATCTTCTGTATATGTACCATAATCCCTAACTTCTATGTTCTTTTTCTCTAAGTGTTTAATTACTTCTTTTTTTAATCTTAAACCACCATGATCACTGCCTATTGCTATTTTCATATTTATCCCTCCAATTATACTTTTAATATGTTAAAGCCAGCACTTTTTTTAAGCCTATTCATTACTGCAGTACCTACTCCACTCTCTTCAAATGCTTCACAAAGAATTATATCAATGTCTATACTATCAAAACTTCTTAAAACCCTAAATAAATTTTTACCTATATCTTCTATATCACATCTTGCTCCAATAGAAACAGCAGTTCCTTTATTATATAAAGATTTTGTTTCATCAGTTGCAATGATTCCAACTTTTTTACCTTGTTTAATATAATTTAATACTATTTCATTAATTTTTGCAACAACTTTATCTATATCACCATCTACTATCTTCACAGGAGCCTTCGGTGCATAATGTCTATATTTCATTCCTGGTGCCTTAGGTTTAAAATCTTCTTTAGGTTTTGATAATATAGATGGATCTATATAAACCTTATTATCTATTTCCCTTAACATCTCTAAGGTTATAGCTCCAGGTCTCAAAATACATATAGGGGAAACTGTACAATCTACTATAGTTGATTCTACACCTACAATACTATTTTCTCCTCCTAATATATAGTCTACCTTTCCATCTAAATCTTCAACACAACTTTCCATATCAGTAGGGCTAGGTCTACCTGATATATTAGCTGAAGGCGCTGCTATAGGTACTCCAGCGGCTTTTATTAAACTTATAGCGATATTATTCTGTGGCATTCTAATTCCCACAGTAGGCAACTTTGCACTAGTAACTTGTGGAACTAGTTCAGTCTTCTCAAGTATTATGGTTATTGGTCCTGGCCAAAACTTTTCTATTATTTCTCTTGCTACAATTGGTACATTTTTAACGTAGGGCTCTATATTATAATCCCCTACATGAATAATAAGAGGATTATCTTGCGGCCTACCCTTTGCCATAAAAATTTTAGCTACTGCTTTACTATCTAACGCATTAGCACCTAATCCATATACAGTTTCCGTAGGGAAGGCTACAAGGCCACCATCTTTTATAACTTTTCCTGCTTCTTTTATTACACTTTCATCTGGAGTCTCCTCACTTAACATCATAACCTTTGTTTTCATACCTATTAACACCCACTTCAATAATCCATTAAAATAAATTTATCATTATAAACCCAAATATAATTCCAAATATAATCCACATTGCATTTGTATAACTACTATGCAATTCATTGCTTTCCGGAAGCATTTGCCCAAAAGCTACATAAAGCATAATCCCACTGGCAAAGGCAATACTATAACCTAAAAATGCAGATGATATGGAATTAATTAACATACCTATCCAAGCTCCTATAACAGTTGGAAATGCTACTAAAAAACTATACCATAAAATTTTAAATGGTTTCTTGCCAGCAGCTATTAATGGTGTTGCCATGGCAATTCCTTCTGGTATATCATGAATGGATATTAATATACTCATCTTTATACCTAATCCCGAACCTTTAACAAATCCAAAACCCATTATAATACCTTCTGGAAAGTTGTGCATCATTAACCCTAAGGCCATTAATATTGCAACTTTTGTATGATTTATCATACTTGGGTTTCTATCATTACTGTGGCTACTTACTTTAATCAAACAATCTATAAAATATATAACTATTACTCCAATAATTATAACTATGAGAGTTCTAATAAAGCCGATCTTATCAATTGATTCTGGTATAAGTTCTAAAAAAATTATTGATATAATTATCCCTGTAGCAACTGCCAATAAAACTCCTAATAACTTGTCAGTAGGATTTTTTAAGGATACTCCAATTAATGCACCAACCATAGTTCCTATTAGAGATACTATGGCAGAAAAAATTCCTATTATAAATATAGTACTATTCATAATTTCTCCTTGAAAATTATTATTAGTAAAATATATTTATAAATTCTATATTTTATTCTGTTTTCTATATTCTTTTATATTAGCTATAGCATCCTCAGTAAATACAGCAGTTACACAATACTTAAAAAGTAGATCTAATAGCATATATTTCTTTACTCCACCTCGTTTTACTACAAAGTAATAGTAGTCATCATCCTTAGGCATTTTTACTTTAACATAATATTTCCCTATACCATTGAATCTCTCTAGCACTTTATTCGTAACCAATCTCAATCTTTTATTTCTAAACTTAGACTTTGTTATTATCAATATATCAAAGTATTTTTCTTGATGTATTGTATGAATAATTGCTACTTTACTATAGTGAATTTTATATTTTATTCTACCACCTAAAATAGATATTAGTATTTTATCTTCATATAATTGAAATTTTAAATATTCTTCATTG
This sequence comes from Clostridium sp. UBA7503, assembly GCF_002477055.1. Lineage (NCBI taxonomy): Bacteria > Bacillati > Bacillota > Clostridia > Eubacteriales > Clostridiaceae > Clostridium > Clostridium sp. UBA7503. The sequence goes on along the minus strand of NZ_DLNT01000028.1, from coordinate 34,916 downwards.
TATCTCATTAGTACAGAAAATAATATTAAACTTTCAATAACACAAAGATATATAATAAAAAATATATTTATTTGTTTAGCTATAAGCAACACTATAGGCAATATTATAAAAATAAAGCCCATAGATAGCATAAACCTTTTGTAAGATTTTCTTTGCTTCTTTAGGACTTTATCTATATCCATTAAGTAATCCTCCACCTTACAAAATTTAACATCTAAATACCATTTCCCATTGCCTTCATTTTTTCGGCTTGGTCAGCAGTTATTAATCCATCTAACATTTCATCTATATCGCCATCTAGAAACGCTTCAAGCTTATACAGAGTTAATCCTATTCTGTGATCTGAAACCCTTCCTTGAGGATAGTTATAGGTTCTAATTCTTTCACTTCTATCTCCAGTTCCAACTTGACTCTTTCTATCATCTGCAATTCCTTTAGCTCTTTCTGCTTCTGCTGCTTCATATAGTCTAGCTCTTAATATTTTCATAGCCTTTTCCTTGTTTTTAAGCTGTGATTTTTCATCTTGGCATGAAACTACAAGTCCTGTTGGTAAGTGAGTCATTCTTACTGCTGAATCTGTTGTATTAACACACTGTCCACCATTTCCTGAAGCTCTAAACACATCTATTTTTATATCATTCATATTTATGTCGATATCTACGTCCTCAACTTCTGGAAGTACTGCAACAGTGGCTGTAGATGTATGGATTCTACCACTTGATTCCGTGTCAGGTACCCTTTGAACTCTATGCACTCCACTTTCATACTTTAACTTACTATAAGCCTTATCACCCTTAACCATGAATACTACTTCTTTAAATCCACCAATATCAGTTTCATTAGCGCTCATTATTTCTACTTTCCATCTGTTACGCTCTGCATATCTTGTATACATTCTAAATAAATTGGCTGCAAATAAGGCTGCTTCATCTCCGCCAGCTCCACCTCTAACTTCTATAAATACGTTTTTATCATCATTGGGATCTTTAGGTAATAATAATATCCTTATTTCTTCCTTAGCCTTCTCACATTGTTCTGTTAATGCCTTTATATCTTCTTGAATCATCTCTCTCATTTCTCTATCTGATTCTTCATTTAACATCTCTTTATTTTCAGCTAATGCATTTTCAGCATCTCTGTATTCTCTATACCTTCCTACTATTATCTCTAACTCAGCATGCTCTTTGCAAAGCTTCTGCCATTCCTTTTGATTAGCCATAACACTAGGATCACTAATTTTATTTGATAATTCATCATATTTGTTTTCCAAAAAACCTAATCTCTCTAACATATATTAACACTCTCCGTAATTTAATCATAAATCTTAATTTTTTACATCATTCCATTATACCATAAAAATATTATTTATGGTAACTTTCCTATGACAACTCTGTGATTTCCACCCAAATCCTTTAAACTATATATATCACTAAATCCTTCAGTTTTCATGATATATTTTACTTCCATTTCCTGATCATGTCCTATTTCAAAGCACAAATATCCATCAGAGGAAAGTACCGCTTTTCCTTCTTTGCATATCATTCTATAAAAATCAAGCCCATCTTTACCTCCTGAAAGAGCTAGATGAGGTTCATAGTCTTTAACACCTTCCATAAGCGTAGGAATTACTTCCTCCTTAATATATGGTGGATTTGACACTATCATATTAAATTTTAAACCTTCTTTTATAGGTAATTGAAATAAATTACTTTTATTTACATTGGTCTTTTCTCCTAAATTTAAATTTGAAATATTTTTTTTAGTTACATTTAATGCTATATCACTTATGTCATATAACCACACTTTGCTATTTTCCACATAATGTCCTATTGAAATTCCAATAGCTCCACTTCCACAGCACATATCACATATTAAACTTATATTATTTTTCTTTATTATAGAAATACACTCTTCTACTAAAATCTCTGTATCTGGTCTTGGTATCAACACTCCCTCTTCTACAAAAAAGTTAATACCCATAAATTCAACTTTCCCTAGGATATATGCCATAGGTTTTTTGCAACTTCTTAAATTTATAAGTTTAAAAAACTCTTGCTCTTTATCTAAAGTTAATATTTCTGACCTGTTCATAATTATATACAACTTTTCTACATTTAAAACACTACATAATAGAAGCTGTGCATCTATTATGTATGATTCAATATCACTGCTTTTTAATATACCATATGCCTTTATTAACGCTTCATTTATATTCATATTGTTCCTCATTCACTATAATTCATTCTAACCCCTCTGCAGCTTTTAATGAAGTTATTGCAACTTCAAGCATAGATTCATCCGGTTCTTGTGTTGTTATTTTTTGCAAAAGTAACCCTGGCCATGCAATAATTTTTGATATTTTACTATCGCTCTTTCCTAGCCATTTTATAACCTCATAAGTTACTCCAGATACTACTGGTAGTAATAATACTCTAGAAATCACTCTCTGACCTATAGATTGCCATCCCGTGAAGGAAAATATAATTATACTAATAACCATAACTAAGAATAAAAAATTAGTTCCACACCTTGGATGGAGTCTTCCAAATTTCTTAGCATTTTCTGGTGTTAAATCTATACCACTTTCATAGCAAAATATAGTTTTATGCTCAGCTCCATGATATTGATATACTCTGTTTATATCTTCTAGTTTTCCAACAATAAATATATAGCCTATAAATATTATGACTCTTATTATCCCTTCTATAATATTTAAAACTACCACATTAGATGTTATTGTTTTTTTCACCAAACTAGTCAATGCCGTTGGTAAAATAAAAAAGAGCAATATAGAAAAAACTATGGAAAGAACTAATGATATACCCATTAGTACGCTATTTCCTTTCTCCTTAAAAACTTTGTCAAACCATTTATCAAATTTAGATTCTGACTCTTCCTCATCATCCTCAAAGAAGGAAGCTGAATACTCTAAGCTTTTTATACCTATAATTAGAGATTCTATAAGCGATATAAATCCTCTAATTATAGGAAATCCAAAAAATTTATTTTTCTTAGTCAAGCTTTCACTTGATTCTTTTTTAACTTCAATACTACCATTAGGAAGCCTTACAGCAGTAGCAAGCCCCTTAGTTCCCCTCATCATTACACCCTCTATAACTGCCTGTCCCCCGACCGTTGTCTTCTTTTCCATTTTTACACCTACCTTCTATTTCTTTCTAACTTCATAATATTATTTTAATATAAGTATCCTATTATTTTAGTTGTTATTTACTATTTAATGCTTCTTCTTCATACTTAATATAACATTCTGCACAAAGAGACTCATACTCTACATTATCTTCATTATCAATAGCAACTTGATTACCTTCAAAAACAAATTTACCATTAATCTTTCTTCCATTTAATATAGCTTTCTTACCACATTTACAAATTGTTTTTAGCTCCTCTAAACTATGAGCTACTAGTAAAAGTCGCCCACTACCTTCAAAGCCTTCCATCTGAAAATCTGTTCTTAAACCATAGCATATAACTGGAATATTTAATTTAACAGCTATCATAAACATTTCATCAACTTGAGCTTTTGTAAAAAACTGAACTTCATCTGCTAGTATGCAGTGAATTTGTCCATTTTTCCTTATATAATCTTCTACAGCAGTAAAAATATTCTCTCCTTTAGAAAAACTTAAATCTACTTCTTTTGTAACTCCAAGCCTAGATACAATTTTATTTCCGCCCTTTGTATCAGTCTTGGGTTTAATTATTATTACTTTCATTCCTCTTTCTTCATAATTATAAGCTACTTGAAGAAGATTTGTGGACTTTCCACAATTCATTGCTCCATATCTAAAATATAGTTTACTCATAGTAATATTCCTCCAAAGTCCATCAATTAATCACACAATATTATTTTAGTAGAAAAAACTCCATTAATCAAATTAATATTATAAGTACATTTTCAAAAATAAATGTTTTATCCAATGACTACCAGCTCTAATACAATTAATAATAATATTGACCTTATTTTATCTCTATGTTATAATCTAATAGTTGATAATACGGGTATGTATGTTATATCGAAAGAGGTGAAATGAAATGCAAGAAGGAATACATCCAAACTATAACGACGAAGCTGTTGTTAAGTGTGCTTGTGGTAATACTTTTGTAACAGGTTCTGTTAAATCAGAATTAAAAGTTGATATTTGTTCAAAATGTCATCCATTCTTTACTGGTAAGCAAAAGAATGTAGACGTTGGTGGAAGAGTTGACAAGTTTATGAAAAAATTCAACCTTAAAAGCGAATAATCATATATATTTTTATGTAGGAGAAGAATACTTCTCCTATTTTTTTATATCCAAAAGCCATAGGTATAAACTCTACCTATGGCTTTTCATATAATCTATTTTAATATATCTTGATTTTTAGATACAATTTCAAAAAATTCTTCATTATTGTTAGTTTTTGATAAAATTCCTATAAGTTTTTCAGTAACAGCTTGAGGGTTTCCTGTCTTATACATAATCTTTCTTATGTTATAACTAACTTCAAGCTGTGATTTTGTAAGAAGCAAATCCTCTCTACGAGTTCCTGACTTATAAATATCTATAGCTGGGAAGATTCTGCGTTCTTGTAGCTGTCTATCAAGGTGTACTTCCATGTTCCCCGTACCCTTAAACTCCTCAAAAATCATATCATCCATCCTACTTCCAGTCTCAACCAATGCTGTAGCAAGAATAGTTAAACTTCCGCCTTCCTCAACATTTCTAGCTGCGCCAAAAAACTTTTTAGGCATAAGTAAAGCTCCTGTATCTAATCCACCTGATAGAGTTCTACCCGTTCTAGTTATTGTTAAATTATATGCTCTAGCTAATCTTGTTAAACTATCTAAAAGAATTATTACATCTTGTCCTTGTTCTACCATCCTCTTTGCTCTTTCAAGTACCATATAAGCTACCTTCGCATGATGTTCTGGCTCTTCATCAAAGGTTGAGTAAATTACATCTCCCTTAATAGATCTTTGCATGTCTGTAACCTCTTCTGGTCTTTCATCTATAAGAAGTACTATAACTTTAACTTCTGGATGATTCATTGCTATACTATGAGCAATTTTCTTTAAGATAGAAGTCTTTCCCGCTTTAGGTGGAGCAACTATTACACCCCTTTGACCTTTCCCTATAGGTGATAATATGTCCATTAATCTAGTTGATAAATCTTTAGAATCCTCGGTTTCTAATTTCAATCTCTCTGTAGGATATATAGGAGTTAGTCTCTCAAAAGATGTTCTTCCAACAGCTCTCTCTGGATTTTCACCATTTATTTTTGTTACTTGTAGAAGAGCTTGATATTTTTCTCCTTCTTTAGAACTTCTTACTTTACCTTCTACTTCATCACCATTCTTAAGATTAAATCTTCTAACTTGGGATATTGAAACATATATATCGTTATTTCCACTTAAATAGTTATTCATTCTAAGCAATCCAAAATTAGCATTGTCACTTAATTCGAATATTCCTTTTGATGTTTCTGATTCACTTATTAAGCTCTTTAATCTTTCACGCTTTTCTTCTATACTATCAACCTTTTCTTCCAATACAGTTTCCTTTGATTCTTCATTATCCAAACCTTTACTAATAACTTCATTTTTACTATTATCTTCTTCTAAATCTTTCTTAGTAAGTTTCTCCTTAAGAATTATACCTTCTTTTTTTATTTGAGCAGGTTGTATTTGTTCATCATCCTTATGGGAATCTTCTTCATTTTTAATCTCAACAGATTTTAAAGATACTCTTTCAATTTCTTCAATTAATTCATTCTTTTTAAACTTAGTAATATTTTTTATTCCTAATTCCTTTGCAATACTCTTTAATTCTATAACACTCATGCTATGTAAATTTTCACTATTCAAAGGATCACCTCCTAATTGTATATTTCATTTAAATGTAACTTTGGAAAATAATATTTATATGATTAATATAATTCGATATTATTTATAAATGATTGAAGTTTGAAGCTTTCTTTTAAAATGTATTAAAATTTTATATTGTTTATTTAATATATTCATATAATTATATATAACTAAACTTGTTGTAGCATAGATTTTACTATATAAGTATACACTATATTTTCAAAAAATCTATTACGAAGTAAAATATTTATTTTTATATCAATAAATATTTTACTTTAGGTTGAAAAATCTAAGAACTCTGTTTATCATTTTAACCAAACATATCTATACATATACGGAACTAAACTATTTAAATAATCTATTATAATTTTAAACTACTTATCCTTATCTATCAAATCCATTATATTATACTTAGTTATTTTATATTGAAGTGTTTGCCTTGGTATATTAAGAAATTTACTTGCTTTACTTACATTTTTACTATTAATAATTAAAGCTTCCTTTATATATTTAATTTCCATATTCACAAGTTTATCTTTAAGGGACAAACTTTCAGTAATATTTCCTAATTGCAAATCAGATATTTCAATAACTCCATGTCTTTTATAATTTAAAGCACCTTCGATTAAATGTTCTAATTCTCTCACATTTCCATCATAGTCTTTTTTCATTAAAACTTCTAATGCATAACTATCTATTCCATTAACACTAGTACCTAATCTTTTATTATGCTTTTTTATAAACATTGATACAAGCATAGGTATGTCCTCTTTTCTAGCATTTAATTCAGGCATGTTAATTCTTATAACATTAAGTCTATAGTATAAATCTTTTCTTAATTTATTACTCTTAACTAAAAAGTCAGGATTCTCATTTACTGATGCTATTATTCTTATATCTGTTTTTCTAGTGATAGTCTCACCTATTCTTCTAAATTCCCCTTCTTGAAGAACCCTTAAGAACTTACCTTGAAAAACTATATCCATAGAATTTAACTCATCTAAATACAAAGTACCACCATTGGCTATATTAAATAACCCTTCTGACTCTATAGCTCCAGTAAAACCACCTTTTCCTACTCCAAAAAAAATACTCTCTAGCAAGTTGTCTGGAATTGCAGCACAGTTCTGTGCTATAAAGGGTTTTTTTCTTCTTATTGAACTATTATGTATAGCTTGTACTATCAATTCTTTTCCTGTGCCAGTATCACCATAAATGAAAATTGGAGATTTTGAATTACATACCTTCATAGCTAATTCTTTAACATTTCTAATTTCCTTACTATTCCCAATTATATCTTCAAAGTTATACAAAATTCACAACCCCTTTAATAATAGAAGCTATGCATTATATAATTCTGCATAGCTTCTAAGTAAAATATTTTTGTACTATTTAACATTTATGGTAGTTACAAGCTTAGTATTAATAATTTGGTCTTTAGCTATTATTACATCATAGTCAACTTTTACTTTCCCACCAGCTTCATTCATATCTATATGTACATCATTAGTTTTAATTTTAATAGACAATCCACCATGAGGAGTATTATAAAGAATAGACGAACTACTCCCATTTTTAAACTCCATATTAGTATTTACGTCTCCTTCTCTTATAAGATTAAAATAATTCTCACCTATTCTAAAAGTAGTTAATGTATCCCCTAAACCCGAAAGTTCTGTTTCTTCATATGTAGCAACATACTCATCATCTTCTTTGAAAAATAATCCTGGACTAACAATTTCAATGCATTCATCCTCATCATTATTCTGTATACTACTTACTCTAATTATAGCACCCTTATCCATAATATTTACCTCTATTCTTCCTAAGAATCTTATTTAAAATATATTTAAACTCTAAGGCTATTTTATTTACTCTTCTAAAAACTTTTCTATATAATATAAGAATTTATTTCCTCATCAGTTGCACAAGTTTCTTCCACAGTTCTGTGATCTTTACTTCCAAACTCTGAATATCTAACAGTGACCTTTGGTTCATCTTTACCTTTACTATATCTTATGGCAATCTTAGCTGCAATAGATATTACTTCTTCTGTGGCTTCACCTATAATTACTATCATAGAACCATTAAAGTCCTGAACTAACAGTATTGTATCACCTTCCTTAAGAAGACTTTTTATCATTTCTCCTTCTTCTTGAGTTCTTGTAGATATAACCTTAGCCCTAGGTGTAACTCTAAAATGACGACCTATTCTAAGTAATTCAAGTTCTCGTTCCTCCGGATTTTGGTTATGAGATAAAAGTTCTTTTAACCTAACAGAATAATTTGGTTCTGTTAATTTGCATCCTCCTGCTGGTGATGGATATTCCTTTATTCCCCATTTATCAGCAAGTTCCATTTGAGCCTTTCTTCCTCTACCTTGAATATTTAAAAGATTTTCCCTATTTACAAGTCCCTTCTCTTCCATCTCTGTAGGTTTAAGATTTTTAGCACAAAGAGGACGAAGAATTTTGCTTCCTATCCCACTTTCATTCTTAACTTTATCTAATGCACTTCTATTTTGAGACATAGGTCTTTGATTTAAAACCTCTCCAGTTATAATAAAATCTGCATCTAATTTTTCTAAGAGTTGTCCACAGTACTTCATCATCATAGCATGACAATCGATACAAGGATTCATATTTTTCCCATATCCGTTTTTAGGATTTTTAACCATCTTAAAATGTTCTTCCTTAAAATCTACTACTTCTAAAGGAATATCTATCTGTTTTACCATTCTTCTTGCATTTTCTTCGTTAAAAAAATAAGATTTAAAGCATATTCCAATAACCTCAATTCCTTGATCTTTAATTAACTTTGCTGCAAGAATACTATCTAAACCGCCTGAAACCATAGCTAATGCTCTTGTCATTTTTTTCTCCACCTAACTCTCTTAGTTTCTTTATCTTGTATCTTTTGCTCTAATCTATAGTATATTAATATCTTTCTTATGGAAATATTAAAAATAACACATATAATAATATTACTATTTTCTTTTATTACTAGCAACTTGAAAGTAATGGTTAGTAAATTTTATTTACTAACCTCTTTCAACTGCCAGTTCAATTAACCTATCTATAAGATTACTATAGGATAACCCTGTAGCTTCCCACATCTTAGGATACATACTTATACTTGTGAAGCCTGGTATAGTGTTTACTTCATTTAAATATATTTCTCCACTTTCCTTATCTACTAAAAAGTCCACCCTCGCCATACCAGCACAATCTAACTTCTTATAAATTTTAAGGGATAGATTTCTTATAGTAGCCATCTCTTCATTATTTAAGTTAGCTGGAATTAGAAGTTTAGATTCTACATTAGAATATTTAGCTTCATAATCATAAAATTCCTTAGCTGGTATTATCTCTCCTGGAACTGAAGCTTTAGGGTCATCATTTCCAAGTACAGAAACTTCTATTTCCCTAGCATTTAATCCTTCCTCCACAAGAATCTTTCTATCATGTTTTAAAGCTTCTATTAATCCATTTTCAAGACTTTTCCTATCATGAGCCTTAGTTATTCCTACAGAAGAACCACTGTTAGCCGGTTTTACAAAACAAGGATACCCTAACTTATGTTCAATTTCATTTATAAATTTTTCACTATCATTTCCATAATCAAAGGCATTTACCACTACATAGTCTGCTTGTTTTATACCTTCATGTTCTAAAAGATATTTCGTATAAACCTTATCCATACATACAGCTGAACTCATAACTGAAGGACCTACACATGGTAATTTCATCAGTTTACATAGCCCTTGAATAGTACCATCCTCACCATACATACCATGAAGTACAGGAAATACTACATCTACCTCTTTATTTAGTAATAATTTAATTCCATCTTCAACTTGATTTTTAAAGTCTTCTTCCCATTTTCCATTTCCTATATTCTCCATATCACCTTTATAAAGAAACCATTTTCCCTCTTTAGTTATACCTACTGGAAATATACTATATTTTTCTTTATCTATATGATTTATCACAGATGTTGCAGATACCCTAGACACCTCATGTTCTGTTGATTGTCCTCCAAATAGTATTGCTACCTTCTTCATATTTATCACTCCTAACAATAATTTTATCCTTGGTACAATTTATTCATTGTTAAAATTAACAAAGTTCTTAGTATCAGTATTTTCGATACTTAGAATTCGTTGTCCTTTAGGGGAAATCGTTATCCAGGGACGTAGCAGCTCTTACACTCCCTCTTCGAAAAAGATGGGAGTATTAGAGCTGCTAGTCATCGGATTAAATAGTGAACATAAATAAATTATACTCCTTATATTTTATATATGTTCACTACCATATTCAATATTATTTAAACAGATTTTTCAATATATCTTCTATTTTAAATTTTATTACTATATTATTATCTTCCGTATTATCCGCTAAAGCATCACCAACTTCTTTAATCTCCTCTATTTTTTCGCTACTAACATTTTCTGAATTAGTGTTATCCACCATATTGAATTCTTCATCATCTAAAACTTTTTTCATTTCCTCTTCAGTCTCTTCATATGCAACTTCACCTTTTGTTATATCTACAAAACATATAGGAGGAAACATAACACACCACCAATTTTGGCCTTCACCAGTTCCAATTATTATTCTATATGCTTCATATTGTCCTTGAGGCAAGGTAATATTACCATAAGTTTTAACAGGAAAATTCTCCTTATCTAGGGTAGATTCTACAGAATAGTCATAACCATTTTCTTTTATAACTTCTCTCGCTATCTCAAGAACTTTTTCGTTTTCTCTACTTAAAATCGCTCTCGATTCTTCTATATTTTTACTATTTTTCAAAAGTGGTTGTACATATTCTAAAACTTTATCTCTAACTTTAAGCTTTAGATTTTGATCTTTCTCGCTATCACTATTAGCAATAACGTGAAACCTAATTAACTTTCCGGATATATCTTCTATTGAAACATTATCAGACATCTTATTTTCAGAAATAAAATTAGCTGCTTCAACTCCCTGTATCTTAACTAAAAGTATAACTATAAAAAATATGGTAACAACTATAGATATAATTTTTTTCATTGTTTCTTCCTCCTAAAACTTAAAATTATATCTTAATTGTTACCACATGGACAAGTTATATTCACTTTTAATAATATTTTTATTAATATTTTAGAACATCATACTTTTAATATTTAATTTGATAACCCTATATTTCTTATATCATTGTTCACTTCAATAGATATTTCTGCATTTTCAAGAGCCTGTGGCCAGTTATCTTTTACTTCATCCCAAATTCCTTTATGAAACCTTCTAATATCACTTCCAATATCTAATACATCTACTTTTAAATTATTTCTAGTAAAATCTATAAGCTCTTGGAAGTCCTTTTTAATAGACTCATTAAATTGCTGTTCAATCTCCTTTATAACCTCACTATCTAAAGATTCTGCTTTAGCATAATACCCCTTTAAAGTACCTTCTGTATCAATGGTGTACTTAAGCTTTAATTTATTATCTCCATAGTCTATATGTAAATCTCTATCTACATTTTTTATATAGTAATCTATATTATGCCCTTCTTTATTTATAGCCTTTCTACAAGAACCAATATCTCCTCTAAGTATTTGAACATCTGTCATCTGATTATTATCTAAATAATCCTTTATGGTAAAATCTTTTATAATAGCCATACCTGTAAGCTGTATATCTTTTTCATTTTCAAGAGAAAAGACTGGCAACGCACTAGAATTGTAAGATTTAACCATATCTATGTATTTTGTTAAATTTACAGGTGCTATTGTCCCATTCTTACTACTGTTACCCATAAGACTAGTAATATAATTATCTATATTTTCTTCAGTTACAGGCTTAACTTCCACATAATCCTTGGCCTTTCCTTTAACTATAGTCATCATAATTGTTCTATTTAAACTTGGTTCTCTTTCAATATAATCCATTACTTCTTGTAAAACTTCAGGATACTTAAATAAGTCTTCACTTAAAAGTAATAGTTTACTATGTCCAAAGTGAAGAGTTCTACTACTCTTTGCAAGGGCTTTAAAGTATGTATCTGTCATTGAATACCCTTCTACCGTTATAGAAAGTTCTGAAGCAGTACCCTTTTTAGAATCCATATTTCTAATGTCTGGAAATCCATAAGTAACTCTTAATGTATTATTATCTTCAATACTCTCTTTTGATGTATTGTCCTTAGAATTTATTATTTCACTTCTAACTTTAATATCTTCACCTACATCTATTGCTATGGTAGATACAAAGGCTTTTCTATCAATCTCTACACTATCCCAACATCCAGTAAGAAGTAAAGATATAATCATTATAGGAATAAGTTTTATTATCTTATTCTTCACTTTGCATCCTCCTTTTCTTTATATAGCTTAATAATAAAGTTATCCCTATCACAACTATAATTGTTGTAATGAAACCAATTCTTAAATATCCAAATTTTAAATTTCTAACTTCTATAATACTTTTAGGTATCATAGCTGCTAAATATACTATAGGGACATATATCATAGATGATGTTCTAATATCATCTAAATTAAGACTCTCTTTTAATATCGAAGAAGCAAAGTAATATATATTAGCAAAGGATGTAAAATAAAATATTACCCACAAGGACATAACTAAACCATCCCATTTTTCCAAAAATCCACTTCTTGAACTTATAGATTGTAGCATTGTTATGGTTGGGAATATACTTTCAGCAGTTTGTACTGATGATAAAGTAGCAGACACTAAGATAAATATTATTACATAGAACAGACCTACAAAAATACTACTTCTTCTCAAAATAGGACCAATCTTTCCTTTTTCTCTTACATAGGGTATCAAAATAAAAGCAACAGAAAAGCCATTAAACAAAAATAACATTTCAAAACTAGATATAAAGTAGTTTTGAATAGGCGAAGCACCTATTGGTAAAAGATTTTTAAAATTTGCTTCTGGTAAAGTTAACAATAAAATTATTGCTAAAGGTAAAAACATAACCCAGAAGGCTATTTCATTAAAATGTACTACATTAGAAAGGCCTCCACGACTTAAATACATCCCTATAAATATAAATGTTATTATTATTACTTCAGTAGGTGTATTAACTAAAAGATACATGGTTATAACCTCAGAAAATACCCTAAGAGAAAATGATAATACAATTATTATCACCAATGAATATATTAAAGATATTATTGTTCCTAAAACGCCTCCATAGGTATCTTTTAATATGGGTGTAATATCCTTATATTTATTTATTTTAACTATTTCGTATATACAAAAAAGAATTAAACAAATTGCAATTCCTGCTATTATTGCAGATATCCAACTATCCGCTCCTACATATTTAGCTACAATAGCGGGAGCATAAAAAACTCCTACCCCTATCATGGATACTGATAAGCTAGCAAAGAGTGCAAATTCTTCAATAAATCCTTTATTTTTCATATTTCAACCTCCCAGCTATGGTAACACCTTATTTAGTACCACCTTGTCTTTTAGTTTTTTGTCTTACTTTATCTTGTGGTTTTAAGAAATGTGGCCTATCTTTAAAGACTTTAAATGGCATTCTTACATATAGGTCTTTTAAATCACTCCAAATTAAATCTACTGCTGGAGCAAGGTATGGTATTCCAAAACTTTTTATTCTTGTTAAATGAATTATTAAGAATATAATACCTAGCATTATTCCATACAAACCAAAAACTGCTGCTAGAATAATAATCATTATTCTAAAATAAGTAAAGGCTGAAGTTACTGTATAGTTAGGTATTAAAAATGTTGTTATTGCTGTAAGACCTAAAACTATAACCATTATAGGACTAACGAGTCCTGCCTCTACAGCTGATTGACCTATTATAAGTCCTCCAACTATACCAATAGTAGAACCAACTGGTTTCGGTAATTTTATAATAGCTTCAACTAGAAAAGCTAAACTAGCTTCCATGAGTAATACCTCTACATAGGCAGCAAAGGGTACTCCCTCTCTAGATGAAGCTATAGCATATGCTAGTTTTGTAGGAATTAAGTCTGTGTGAAATGTGGTTACAGCTACATACAAAGCAGGTAAAACTAAAGATACCAGTATTCCTACAATTCTGATGAACCTTACCATACTTCCACTTATCCAACTTGTATAGTAATCATCTGGTGATTGAAAGAAATCCACTAATACCGCTGGAACAATTAATGCAAAAGGTGAGCCATCTACAATTATTCCTATTCTTCCTTCATATAAAGCAGCAGCTACCACATCTGGTCTTTCAGTACTTTGTACTTGAGGAAATGGAGTCCTATCATTATCTTCAATAAATTGTTCAACATAACCACTATCTAAAATTGCATCAATATCAATTCTATCTAATCTTTCCTTCAACTCTTCTAATACATCAGTATTTACTATGTCATCTATGTATACTATAGCCATATCCGTTTTAGATCTAACACCACATTGTCTTCCCTCAATTTTAAGTCCTACATCTCTAATTCTTCTTCTAAGAAGTGCTGTGTTAAACCTAATAGTTTCTGTAAAGCCTTCCCTAGATCCACGTATTACAGTCTCTCCTGAAGGCTCACTAACTCCACGATTAGGCCAAGCTCTATTAGCTACCACTAATGCTCCTTTTAGGTTATCTATTAAAACTAAACTTTCACCTGATAATATTGCAGTAATTCCATCACTTAACTTATTAACTTCTCTCATATCAGATATAGCTATAATTTTATCTTTTATCTCCTTAGAATCTGTTACATTTCCACTCATCTTCATCATAGGTTCAAGTAAAAAATCATTTAATAATTCCTTATCTGCCATACCATCTATATATATGACTCCACAAAGAATATCTCCAAACTTAAATTCCCTAAATACCATGTCAGACGTATCTTTAAATAATTTCTTAAGATAATCCATGTTTTCTCTTGTGCTATTAGAAATATGTTCACGAATTTGAGCCTTCATATAGATATCTCCTTCCCTTCAGTGCCACAAAATTTAAAAACTAATTTCTTCTGTATCTATTATTTTAGATAACGATTCCTCTCACAATAAACATTCCAACCACAACTAACATCATAGCTATCCCAATTACTAAACTTTGTTTTTTAGCTTTATGCTTATCCTCTCTTGAAAAATACCTTACATCGCTACCTACCATCATATACCCAGATACTAATATTAGTATTACTAGGTATATATCAAATCTTTCAATAAAAAGTCTCATCATAAATTATCATCCTTCAAATTTATATTTTAATTTATCAGTTATCTGGAACCTTAACAATTTCCTGCAAACCTAGTTTTACCTTAATATAAAGTTTATATTCATAAACAGAATTCTTAGCATGATCCTTTAACCTTCTTAAAATCTAATTTAACGGAAAAATAAGAGTGCAATTCTCCTTGAATCACACTCTTATCCCCAATTATATTGTAGCTATTATTTTCTAAAGAAATTCTAGATGGTTCTTGTGACAAAAACCTCTTTATATTTATCCCGTAACCTATCCGCACACTGATTTGCTTTATTAATGTCATTAAAAAAACCAAAAACAGTAGGTCCACTTCCACTCATCATTGCTCCTAGTGCGCCTTCTTTGCACATAAAGCCCTTTATATCCTCAATTTCCTTATGATCCTTTATTGTTACAAGCTCTAGTAAATTCATCATATTATCAGCTACATATTTAACATCATCCCTATCCATAGCTTTTATAACACCTTCCACATCTGGATGAACCTTTACCTCATTAAGCTTAAACCCCTTATAAGTATCCACTGTAGATATCCCAAAATTTGGCTTAACAACTACCATTAGTTTATCTTTAAAATCCTTAAGGGGAGTTATAACTTCTCCAATCCCTTCACAAAGAGCCGTTCCCCCTTCTATACAATATGGTACATCTGCTCCAAGTTTAACTCCAAGTAATCTAAGTTCTTCATTACTAACATTTGGCCTATATATATCCCTCATAGCTCTTAAAGCTGCTGCTGCATCAGTACTTCCTCCTGCCATGCCAGCTTCTACAGGAATATTCTTTTCAATATGAACTTCCATCTCTCTTTTTATGCCATAGGTATGGCAAAATAACTCTATTGCTTTATACACAAGGTTTTTATTATCTGTAGGTACAAATTCCTTATTACTTGTAATATGTATTCCTTCTGCTCCTTTATTAAAAGTTAATTCATCATATATATTAACAGTTTGCATAATCATCCTTAAAAGATGATATCCATCTTCTCTTTTCCCAATAATATCAAGGACTATATTTATTTTACCATAAGCTTTTACCTTCATCTATTCATACACCTCACTACAAATGAGAATAATCCTTTTTACCCTTTACGTCAAGAAACTTATAAGTGTGATACTCAGCTTAGAAAAATAAAATACCATGAAATACAGAGCTAATGCTACACTTCATGGCATTTCTATTTAATAAAAATATTAGATTATGCTATATCTAATTTAAGCTCTTTAAACTGTAGCTCTTCCTGGTATAATTAATTTCTGAGATGGCTTAACTTCTTCCCCTTCAGCTAATTCATTAATATTCATAATTTCATCAACTGTAGTCAAGTATTTCTTAGCTATGCTCCAAAGAGTATCCTCTGGCTGAACTACATATATTATTATACTTGCTTTTTTTTCTGGAACTTCACCATCATTAATTGCCATGTTAACAACAAATTTATTTTTAATATTGTAATATACCTTACAATGAACTTTAACAATGGCTCTAATAGATACATTTCCAGCTTCTAAACTTCCCTCTATCATCTCTAGAGATATATTAGCATTTGCTTGCATATTTGGATTTGTTCCAGCTATATCAACCTTGCAACTAAAAGGAATCTCATCTTCTACAGTAACTAAATACTGCTCTTCATCCTCAGTTGAATATAGCACATCAGCCTTCAATAACCCTTCAATTTCTATTTTATCATTTTTAATATTTTTATCAGTAATAGATACATTTCCTGTAGTCATTATAACTTTAATTGGTTTTAAATCATCATTCTTTACGTCAATATCTCCTTTAACCAAACTTTCAGTATATCCATGACCTTGTATCACATTAATATTATTTTCTTTAATATCCATGTTTAATAGTTTTGTAGGACAATATACATCTTGTATAACTTCTACTTCTTCTTTATACATTACATGAGTAATAGCTTTAACTACAAATTCTACATCAATTACTCTATTTTCACCCATATCATCTTGTCTAACATCGTATTCAAAGGATTGAACTTCAAATTCAGTAAAGTATTCCATATTTGGTTTTAACTCATCAACGGTAACTTCTTTATATAAAGGTACACTTTCTGAAACGCAGAACAAATCTCTTCCATTTTTACCTTTATATAATATAGCTACATTTGCCATAGCCTCTATCTTGAGTCCACCATCATATATTCTTACATCCTTCTTACCAATAGTAACGTCATATTTTATAACCTTTAGACACTCATTTTTATCCATGTCTATTTTAACTTCTGCTTTTCCAACTAATTCAGTTTCTATAGGTTCCATAACCTTATCTACAGTCATAGGGTTCTTTAAAAACTGAATATCCTTTCCTTCATGTACATCTTTAACCATCTCAAAGGAATTTATATTATATCCATTGCACTTACATATAATAAATCCTTGAATAGCTATCTTTCTTTCATTAATAATAACACAATCCATATGTTCAATGTTTAGCTCTATATCGCAATACATATTTGATTGGGCACCAATCATGTCAATAGACTCAAAAATGTTACCATTATATACTACTGAATGAGCTTCAGTAGCTCCTCCATCTTTAGCCATATAAAGGATAGTATACTGAAGTTGACCCTCTAAATTTACCTTATCAGTTCCAACCTCTTTATTGGTTATCATAGGCTTTACATCTAACATTAGTATATTATCCACATCTGGTAGCGTATCAGGTATAACATATTCTTCCTTTATGAACATCTTTGTGTCATTTTCAGCTATTGATTGCTCATATTCTATATAGTCTTTTATCAAATCCAAATCCATAACTTTCCCTCCTAAAATACCTACTAATAATGTATATATGAGAATGTTATGAAATATAACTACTTGTATTAAATTTTCTTAAAAGAATAATTATTATATGCAAAACAAAAGAGGCATTCTTAAAAGAACACCTCTTCATTTTACCCTGCAAACACTAGCTGAACAGTTTTTGTTAGTACATCACTATAGCTATAACTAACAGTACGTTGCACATTATTATCAAGTCTAATTGTAAATATACTGTCATATGTTTTTTCCAAAACACCATCATTTACTACTACTTTACGTCTTCCTCCATTTGCCTTCAATGTCACTTTTTCGCCAACATGACTTTCGATATCTTTTTTTATCGTAGTCAATACATTTCCCATCTTCACAGTAGACACCCTCTTTCTAATATTTCCATAAAGGCTTCCAACTTTATTATAACAGTTACCTCTCCTTATGTCAAGCAAACTAAATATTTTACAACATTTTAATATTAGTTGTCAATGTTAAATATTCGTTAAATTTTTATGTATTATTTTGTTTTTTTAACGCTATGTCATTTATTCAGCTATAATGGCCAGAAACCAACTTGACATTATTATGTGTAGAATTTTTTAGAATATTCACATATAACTATATAAATCTATATTTTAAGATGAAAATGTATGGGAGTTTTAAATCTAATGAAGAAAATATATCTTCAGATGAAACTCAACCTTGATAACATATTCCAAATGTAATTGTAGTTATGAGCCATCCTAATAGTTACCATACAATTAGTTATAATAATCCATTATCCAAAATAAAAAAAGAGATGGAGTAAAATCATCCCATGTCTTTTGTGCAATACTTTTACACTTATAATTATTGTTTATTATTTTTCTCTTTAAAAGAATTAACACCTTTAATAATATATTCTTTGGATGTCGTAAAAACATAAGTAAGCGTTACAAATCCAAATACAATATATTTACCGTTAGTACAATATTTAACTATTAATATAAGAGAAATTATGAACATAATAAGTGAAATAGCATCTAAAAATTTATTTAATTTCTTCATATTTTCTTATTTTCCAATCTTAATTTGGTTTCCACCAATGATAACTAGATGTTATATATCCTGTACGATTAGCATTTCTGTAAGTAACTATAGATTGAACATAATATATTTGTATTAAATAACATTAACTATATCATATAATAAATATTGTTATTTATTTTTAGTCAATGCATGAGAGGGTTATTTTTGAACCTAACTTTCCAATATTATAATTGATCTAATGTGTATAATTAATATTAAACGTATATAATTTATTTAAGTTCACTAAAAAAACTGTCGCACTATTTTTTTAGTGTGACAGTCCCTTTATATAAATATTTATATATAAAAATAGGTATATATTAACCTATATAACTTTATGCCTATATAACTATTTAACTACATAACTATATAACTAGTTGTTCTGTTCATGCTAGTTTCATCGTTTTTATCTTATACATATTATAGTTAAAACTCTATAAATCACAACTCATATTCTCATTTTACTTTACATACTGAGATTTAGGATATCCTTCTCTATATTTACCTCTTGTCTGTAATCCTCCTACCCCTTTAATTCCTGTGATTGTATTTTTGATTACATCTTCAATGTTTACTATATCATCGATATTAGTATAAGCCACCTTTTCACAAATTAATACTGGATCTAAACAATGGATGAGAACCCTACTGGGGGAAGATGCAAAATTAGCACCTGCATCAAGCAATGCTTCGTAGTTTGATTGACAAGCACCTGCAAAAATAACCAAATCATCATAATTAGAATTGTAACTTCTTAATAAAGAAACACATTCTACAAAGTATTTTGAGTTCCTATAGTTTCCAAGATCCATATAATCTGATATATTCTTGCTCATTCCATCATGGCCCGTAATTACAACTATATCAGGGTTTATTTTCTTTACTAAATCTAGTATTTGTGAGGGTTGATCCTTTTCTGCTATGACTTTACCTACAGCCTCAATGGATAATTGCTTATATGTTTTTAAACAAATATCTAGGTATTGAGGATCACCATCAATATGAAGAATTTTACCTGGTCTTCCAAAGAATAATTCACTATTTTTAAAAGATGTACCTTTCTTTTCTTTTCTGTTTATCTCAGTGTCTATAACTCTTAATGCAGCGGAAGTCCCCCTTGTATATGACCTTGATAGCAAAACTTTCTTTATCGCAGTATTTACTTTTTTATTAAATACTTTATCTTTCTCCCCAACTACCTCGCTATCAATAATCTCTAAATCATCTTCTATGCTATCTGCCTCAATTCTTATATTTAACCCCTTTAATAAATATTTTTTAACACCTTTATCATCAGTTTCTATATCTATTATTTTAAAGACTATATCTTTATTATAAGATTTTCTCACTACTCTATCACCTATATTCACCTATATCTCTCCTCATAATTTCCTCTTTATATCATATGAACTTTACTTAATAATTGTGAGATATAAACCTACCGAACTCACTAAACAAATATAAAAATATAGTAAAAGATTGATAAAAGTTTAACTAAATATCTTGAAATATAATTTTCATGGGTTATAATATAATTAGTTAAATAAATAACAAAGTTTAGGGGGTATATACTAAATGTCTACTGAAAAAATTGATACAAAATCTATTAAGGAATCCAAGAATGATTCCATTTCAAACTCCAACCATTCAGATGATAAAGCCATATCATCTATAGATTCTGAAATTAATAAACTTGTTAAAAATGCTCGTGATGCCTATGAGGAACTTTTAACGTTTGATCAAAATTCCATAGATAATATAGTTAAAAAAATGACAATCTCTGCCCTAAGTAAACACCGTGAACTAGCTAAAATGGCTATAGATGAAACAGAAATGGGCGTATATGAAGATAAAATAACTAAAAATATATTTGCCTCTGAGTATGTATACAATAGTATAAAAGATTTAAAAACTGTGGGTATTGTAAATGAAGAAGAAGATTATATGGAAGTTGCAGAACCTATAGGCGTAGTAGCAGGAGTTACTCCAACTACAAATCCTACTTCTACTACAATATTTAAATCCTTAATAGCTATAAAAACTAAAAATCCTATAATATTTAGCTTTCATCCTAGAGCTCAAAAATGTAGTATAGCTACTGCTAAGTTGCTTTTGGATGCAGCTATTGAAGCAGGTGCTCCTAAGAATTGTATTCAATGGATTAGTAGTCCTTCCATTGAAGGTTCACAAAAACTTATGCTTCATCCTGGAGTAGATATTATTCTTGCTACCGGTGGTCCTGGTATGGTTAAATCAGCTTACTCTACTGGAAAGCCAGCTCTTGGTGTTGGTGCAGGAAATGTTCCTTGCTATATAGAAAAAACAGCCAATATTAAAAGATCTGTTAATGACTTAGTGCTTTCAAAATCCTTTGATAATGGTACCATTTGTGCCTCAGAACAAGCAGTTATTATAGATAGAGAAATTAGTGACGAAGTAATTTCTCTCTTAAAAGAACGTAACTGTTACTTTCTTAATAAAGAAGAAATGTTAAAACTTCAAAAGGTTGCTATAGATGAAAAAAGACAATCTATGAATCCAAACATAGTAGGTCAAGGAGCTACAAAAATTGCAGCGATGGCTGATATTAAAGTTCCAAAGGACACAAAGGTTTTAGTATGTGAACCTGGTGGAATCGGTGCAGAATATCCTCTTTCAAGAGAAAAGCTTAGCCCTATCCTTTCAATGTTTATAGTTGATAATACTGAAGATGGAATAAAGGCCTCTGAAGATATGATTGCTTTTGGTGGTCTAGGTCACTCTGCTGTTCTTCATTCTACCAATGACCAGGTTATTGAAGAATTCTCTAGAAGAGTTAAGGTTGGTAGAATAATAATAAACTCTCCTTCTTCTCAAGGTGCTATAGGAGATATTTATAATGTAAATATTCCTTCATTAACTTTGGGTTGCGGAACCATGGGTAGAAATTCAACAACTCAAAATGTTAGTGCAAACAACTTAATAAATATTAAACGTGTAGCTAAAAGGAGAGTTAATATGCAATGGTTTAGAGTTCCTGAAAGAATTTTCTTTGAACCTGGTTCCCTTTCATATCTTGAAAAACTTAAAGGTAAAAGAGCCTTCATCGTAGCAGATAAATTCATGGATAGACTTGGATATGTATCTAAAGTAATGGGACATCTTAAGAAAGCTAACTTTGATGTAAATGTATTTTTAGACGTAGAGCCAGATCCATCTACAGAAACTGTTATGAGAGGAACTGCTCAAATGAATAGCTTTGAGCCTGATGTTATTGTAGCTCTTGGTGGNNCTCAGCAATGGATGCTGCTAAAGGTATGTGGCTTTTCTACGAAAATCCTGATATAGATTTTAATGGTCTTAAACTTAGATTTATGGACATAAGAAAAAGAGCTTTTAAGTTTCCTTCTCTAGGTAAAAAGTCTAGATTAGTTGCTATTCCTACAACCTCTGGAACTGGGTCTGAGGTTACAGCCTTTGCTGTTATAACTGATAAAGAAAATAATATAAAATATCCATTAGCAGATTATGAGCTAACCCCTGATATTGCTATAATAGATCCGGAGTTAGTTATGACTGTACCACCATCTGTTACAGCTGATACTGGGTTAGATGTTTTAACTCATGCTATAGAAGCTTATGTATCTGTCATGGCTTCTGATTATACGGATGCCCTAGCTCTTAAAGCTATAGAAATTGTTTTTAAATATTTACCTATTGCATATAAAGATGGAAGTAACGCTCTTGCTAGAGAAAAGATGCACAATGCCTCTTGTATTGCAGGTATGGCATTTACCAATGCATTTTTAGGCGTTAATCATAGCATAGCTCATAAATTAGGTTCAGAATTCCATATACCTCATGGAAGAGCAAATGCTATCATGCTTCCACACGTTATAAAATATAATGGAAGTAATCCAAGTAAGTTAGTAGCCTTCCCTAAATATGAATATTATAAAGCTCCTGAAAAGTTTATGGAGATATCAAAATTTTTAGGCTTAGCTCACTCTACCTGTGAAGAAGCTGTAAATAATTTGGTGGAAGCTATTAGAAACCTAATGCTAGAACTAAATGTTCCAAATACACTTAGTCAATGTGGTGTTACTAAGGAGCATCTAGATTCTGTACTATATTCATTAGCCGATGAAGCTTTTGAAGATCAATGTACTACCTCAAACCCTAGACTACCTCTAGTTTCTGAAATTGCAGAACTAATTAAGGATGCTTTTTAATAAGGATTTAATTTTAAAATAAAAAGTTGTGGTATATCATATATTCCACAACTTTTTTAATATGCTCAAGGATAATCTCCTTAAATATTATAAAATTCTTTAAATTGTCTCATAAAATTCTCAAATTTTTCTCTCTCTTGTATAAGCTCCTCCATTTTCTTGTTAAAAGTGTTTTGTACCCAATTTACTTCATTATAATAATACCTATTACATATTCTCCAATATCTTTGAGGGAACATCAAGAATGCATATAGCACCATATATTCATCATCTTCTATTGGAGATATTTCATTATAATTATCAATTATAAGCTTTGCTATCTCAAAATCCCATTCTCGTCTCTTTAAAACTTTAATCATAAAATTAGATAAATCAAAAGCTCTGACCTCTCTTTTACAGTAATCGAAGTCTATTATACTTACTTCATTTTTTTCGTCTACTATTATATTGTGATAAGTAAAGTCATGATGACAAAAACTTTTTTCTTCCTCCGATGTCCTACAAATATTATAATAATTAGATTGATTTAAAACCTCTAGGGCCTTTTGCCCTAAAACTTTATAATAATCCATTGATTTTATATAATTTAAATCAAACTCCGTCTTATGATTCCTTTTCTTTCTAACCATTTCTTTCATCTTATCAAAGGATTTTATCCTTTTTTCCATTAAATGAGGCCATCTTCCTAAGTCAGATTTTAATTTACTATTCTCAGATGGTTCATATCCCTTTGACGCTAAATGAAAATTAGCTAGAGCTCTAGATGCCAATATTAAATCACCATCACTATGGAAATCACATTCTCTTCCATCTATCCATTGTGATAAAGTATAAATATCTTCATTTACTAGAGCATATGGTTTTTCCTCTGTATTAAGATAATATCTATCTATGTTCTTAAACCCATTATTGTATAGATGTTCTTTAGCTCCATATACAAAGAATAATTTTTGAGTACCATAGCTTATTTTCTTTAAGCACCTGACACCTTTATTGGTTTTTAATTGATATACACCCTTATTGGGTTTAATACTTTCAATTTTAATATCAAATTGACGTTCAATTTCAAACTCTCTCATCATAATTTCGCACCCCCTCTATAATTTATATGTATCACCAGTATAATTTAGAATAGCCATAACATATTTGAGTTTAAGTGAATAGTATGGATTATAATACCTATTGTAAAGGAGCATTTATATGAATATTGGTATAGACATTAGAGCTGCCAAATGGTACAGGGGTACAGGTATAGGAACTTATTCCTATCAGCTCATAAACGCTATTAACAAAATTGATTCCTTAAATAAATATACCCTCTTTAGTGATTGTAATTATACTCCCATAAACTTTAATTCTAATTTTAAAATTTGCTCTACTCCTAATATAAATACTAATAGTTTTTGGGAAAGTGTAAGTCTTCCTATAAATTTAAACAATGAAGATTTAAACATATATCATGTACCTCAAAATGGTATCGGCTTACCTTTGGACCATAATCTTCCTTTTGTTATCACTCTCCATGATACAATTCCATCACATATGCCAGAGACAGTTGGTGATAAATATCTTAGCCTTTTTAACAGTTCCATGGAGAATATAGTAAATAGATGTGATGGTATAATTACTGTTTCTAATTTTTCTAAGGAAGATATATCAAAGGATTTTAATTTCCCCAAAGAAAAAATATATGTTACCTATTTAGCCAGTGAAGATATCTATAAACCCCTTGATAAAATTCTATGCAGTACTATAATAAAAAAATACTATTCTTTGCCTAAAAATTATATTTTGTATACAGGAGGTTTCAGTCCTCGAAAAAACATTTCTGGTCTTATAGAAGCTTTTAGTAAAATTCATGATAAATTACCTAATGAAATGAAATTAGTCATAGCAGGAACTAAGGGTAAATCTTATATTATTTATAAGAATCTTTGTGAAAAGTTAAAAATTACTGACAAAGTTATATTTCCTGGATTCATAGCAATGGAACATATGCCTTATCTATACAATAATGCAGCCCTTCTAGTTTATCCTTCCTTTTATGAAGGATTTGGACTTCCTCCTATAGAGGCTATGGCATGTGGTATTCCTGTAGTTGCATCCAATGTAACTTCTATACCTGAAATCTTAGGTGATAGTGCTTTACTATGCTCCCCCTATTCTATAGATGAACTAGGAGAAAGTATTTTGAAAGCACTACTAGATAATGCATTGAGAAATGATTTAATTAATAGGGGTTTTATAAAAGTAAACTCTCTATCTTGGGAGAGTACTGCAATACAAACTCTAGATAGTTATAAAAAAATAATTTCATCAAATAAAAAGGAAGATACATAGAGTATCTTCCTTTTATACTACATCCTAGGGGGGGCTAGGGTGTAGCCAACTTGTAAATATTTTTGAATGTTTCTACCATATCTTGTCTTTCTTCTATATCTTGCACTTTTTTTTGTATTTTATACAGGTAACTATTAAACTTCCAAAGTTTTTTCCTATAAAAATAATCTCTAGATATAGAGTAAAATCCTTCTGGGAATAATAACATTCCATGCAACACTTCGTACTCTTCCTTTGATATAGGCGCTATGGAATTATACTCTTTTATAATTTGTTTCAACACATTGAAGTCATAGCAGCTATTCTTTGTGGTCTTATTTATAAAATTACATATATCATGAACTCTTAAATCTATAATGGAATAATCAAAATCTATAAAATATCCTTTATTATCCTTTATTAAGATATTGTGATAAGCTAAATCATGATGACAAAGAATAAAATTATTTTTCTTCTTACATAGCTCCATGTAACATGACTTTTCTAATGCTTCTATACTTTTTTTCATTCTTTCAAGGAAATAATCTACATGAGTAAGAAATATTTCATGAAACTCATTTTTATTCTTATAACTTAGAGCCATAGTCTTCATATTTTCTAAATCCTGAAGCTTTTCTTTATAACTATTTATAAGTTTAAAACCTTTAAATCTGCTACATTCCTTAGAAAATCCTATGCCTCTTGATGCTTCATGCATCTCTGCTAGACTACTAGCTACTATATTAATGTCCAAGGGATTATTGTATTCACACTCTCTGCCTTCTATCAAATCCATAACTACATAGGTACTGTCCTTCCACACTGTGGTGATATGTCCCATATTATTTCGATAAAAATTTATGATTCTATCAAATCCATTGTTTGTTATATAATCTATGCCATATACTATAAAATATAAATCTTCCTTGGTATAATCTATTTTTTTTAATATTTTATTTCCCTTATCTGTTACCAGAATAAATACCTTTCTTAATGGAATTACATCGGTTACTAAAAAATCATAACTATTGAAAAGTTTTATATCTAGGTTGTATTTACTAAGCCACTCCTTATAAGAAAATCTATTTTCCATAATATTTCAGTCACCTCCTTATATTAAAGACATTTCATCCTCTTTAATACCATTTAATAACCTTCTTATATACTCCTCTTCATTCCAATTTTTTTTATTTTTCTTATATTTCTCATATATCTTAATAAATTCATAGGGATAGGATAAGAGTGCTCTAATGAAGACTTTACTACTTTCACCCAATCCTTCTAACTTACAAAATTCATCTATACACTTATTAAAATCCACCTTAAATCCCTTTCTCTTAAGCTTTACTAAAAAATAATAGTAATCCATCTCTACCATGTTATATGCTATGTCATCGAAATTTACAATTTCTATGGTTTCACTTTTTCCTAGATTATCAAAATCTACATTAGTCAAACATATCTCTACATTATCCATACTTCTTGCAACTAACTCCATATAGCCATTATCCATTATGGTATTAATAACCTTTTCACCTCTAGCTAAAACTCTGTCTCCTTTTTCTAAAACTATCTCTTCTACTCTATCTATTGGTCCATTATCTTTAATTTTTTCTAGGCTACGTCTAAATTTTTTAAGCTGAATTTTATCATCTTCAATAAGCTTACAAGTGTGATTATTTATTCTTTTTCTTAAATATCCATTAAAGCCACAAGATAACTTATGGACTTCATTTATAATGTGAATTTGATTTATTACTTTTTCCTCTAATATGCATCTACTTAAAGTCTCATTACTTTTCAGCATAAAATTTACTTTTTTAACACCCTTAGTACATAAATATTGCTGGAAGCTATCATAAAAAAATCTATTCATTTTATCACCTCTACTTACGTTTATTTTTTTCTACTTTATTTATCTTCTTCAGTATTTCTTCTTTCTCCATTTCAAGCTCCATCATCTTCTTTTTTCTTTTTTTTATTTTCTTTAATTCTTTAACATAAGCTTCCATGTCCTCTAATCTTTTATCATAATCCTCTATGGTTTTTAGTTCTTCCAGCTCTTCAATAAATTCACCATAATTTTTATTTTCATTCTTACTCACATAATCCCCTCCTTAAAGATTATCTAGTTTAAATTTCCTAAAGATATTTATAAATTCCTGTCTTTCTTCTCTGTCATCGGCATAGGCTTTTAATTTCCTTAAAAAGAAATCCTCTCCCCACATTTTTTTCTCCCAATAATATTGGATTCCTCGCTGCCAATAATCTTGAGGAAATTCCATAAATGCAGCCATGATTTTAATATCATCTTGCTCTAACCTATGGGTTGATTTATAAGCTTTTAATATAATTTTTACTCTTTCTTCATTCCATCTTCCATATTTCATAGCTCTAATTAAAAGGCTAGATAAGTCATGCAAATGTGTATCTAAAATGCAATAATCAAAATCGATGATATTAACCTTATTCTCCTTGCCTATTAATACATTATGGTTGGCATAATCGTGATGACAAAACCCCCCTAGCCTTATCTCTTCAAGGATCTTATTTTCATAATTTGTATCACAAAGATTATTAATTGCGCTGTCACATCTCTGAAGTTCCTCTTTCATCATACTCAAATAGTACAAGTCCACATCAGTCTTTTTGTCTCTTCTATCTATAATATCTTTGAAGCTCAATATTTCTCCCTTTCTTGTCCTATACACTTCTATCCACTTAAACCAACCAACTCTAGGTTTCATATCTCTACTTACTATAAATCCTTCACTACATTTATGAAGCTGTCCTAATTTTTTAGCAGCCATAGAAAGTTCAATTGGATTTTCATAAGAACTCTCTCTACCATTAAGCCATGGCGTTACATAGGCAAAGTTCTCATTGAATTTTATATAATCCATTCCTCTTGTTGTTCTTATTATGTTTGGTACATACTGAAATCCATTGCTATCTAGATGTTTCATAGCTCCTAATATGAATAAAAAATGTGGAAGTTCATATTTTACTACCTTTAGACAATATATCTGTTTACCTGCCTCTACTCTATAAACGCTTTTTATTTTTTCTATAGAAGTTAGTCGAATGTTATATTCTTTTTTCAATATTTCTGATATCTCTAAATCTTTCAAAAAAACCTCCTCCATAAACCTTCTATAGGTAATATATGATAACTCCAATAAATGTGTGTTTAGTTTTCAAGTATTTGTAACACTTATTTATTCCCTGATTAATATGTAATATATGGTTTTAAAAGGAGTGAAATTTATGAAGTTAGCCATAGATGGTAGAGGCATAAACTGGTATAACGGAAGTGGTATAGGAACATATACAGAAAACCTTTTGAAAAACTTACTTAACATAGATAGAAATAATTTTTATCAAATTTATTGGTCTGGTGAAAACTATGAAAGTTATCAAAAGGAAAATACTAATTTAGTTATGTGCTCAAAAAAATATCAAAGATTCTTTCAGGATAATTTTTTCCCTGAAAACTTAAAAAGAGAAAATATAGATTTATATCATATTCCACAAAATGGTATAGGGTTGACTCCTGAAGTTCATTGCAAAAAAATAGTTACAATTCACGATTTAATTCCCTATATAATGCCTGAAACTGTAGGTAGAGGCTATTTACTAAAATTTTTAAAAGAAATGCCTTATATCGCAGAAGCTAGTAACGGAATTATTACAGTATCAGAATACTCAAAACAAGATATATTAAGATTTTTCCCAATAGATGAGAGTAAAGTATTTGTTACTCCCTTAGCTGCCGATAAAAAATACATGCCCTTAGACAAAGAACTGTGCAAAAATATAATAAAAGAAAAATATAATATAGATAAACCTTTCATTCTTTATGTTGGAGGTTTTAGTAGAAGAAAAAATGTATATTCCCTTATAAGTACCTTTAGTAAGTTAGTAAACCATATGGATAAAGAATATAATTTAGTAATTGTAGGCTCCTATAGAGATGAATCTCAGGAGCTAGTAAAATTAGTTGATAAACTTAATATGAAAAGATATATAAAATTTACAGGTTTTGCACCTGACGAAGATTTGCCTATTTATTACAATGCCTGTGAATGCTTTGCATATCCTTCATTATATGAAGGCTTTGGATTACCACCACTTGAAGCAATGAGTTGCGGTACTCCAGTAATTTCTTCAAATACAACCTCTATCCCAGAAGTAGTTGGACATAGTGGTATTCTAATTGATTCACATAGTGATAAAGCTCTTTTAGATGCCATGGAACTTATGCTTGGTAGTGAAACCCTTCGAAATGAATTTAGCAAAATATCACTTTTGAGAGCAAAGGAATTTTCTTGGGAAAATACAGCTAAGAAAACTTTAGATATCTATAATGAAGTATATAAGAGATCCTTGGAAGAAAGGTGATACTCTTCTAGATGACTTTATTTTAAATATATATTTTCCGTTCTCATTCAAACATATAAAACCCTACANNTGTAGGGTTTTATATGTTTGAGAAAATTTAATTATTAAGCTTAGTTTTAGTAAGATATTATTACCCTCTAAATCTAAGCTTAAATTCATATTACAAAAATTCTTCTAGTTCCTTTTTTTCCTTCATCTCATTAAGTAGATGCTTTAACTCTTGATCCTTATTTTTATCCATTACTAAAATAACATCTCCTGCATCTACAATAACTAAGTCTTTAATTCCAAAACCTATAATTAGATTTTTCTGTCCAAATACTGCACAGTTTTCACTGGAATTTAAATATGCAGAACCAACTATCCTATTACCGTTGTGTTCATCTAAAAATCTAGTTAAGGATGCAAAGCTTCCAATATCATCCCACTGAAATTCACTTTTTATTACATATCCTTTTCTAGTTTTCTGCATTATTCCAAAATCAACCGAGATACCATCAATTATCTTGTATTCTCTCTCTATAACTTCTTCTTCATCCTCTTCTCCAACATGTTTATAAATTTCACTTATAGAACTATACATCTTTGGTAAATACTTTTGCATTTCTCTTAGAAATACATCAGCTCTCCATACAAACATTCCAGAGTTCCACAGATAGGTACCTTTTAAAATAAAATCCTTAGCCACATCTATATTGGGCTTTTCTGTAAATCTAGCTACCTTATAGGTTTTCATAGAGCTTACCACCGAGTCTCCCATTTCAATATATCCATAACCAGTTTCTGGCCTACTAGGTTCAATGCCTATAGTTATAAGTCCTCTTCTTTTTTCTGCAAGCTCTACTGCATTCTTCAAGGTATCCAAAAATTCCTTTTCTCCTTCTATATAATGGTCAGATGGTAACACTACCATAACAGCATCCTTATCTCTCTTTAATAGCTTTGCTGCTGCAAGACCTATGCAAGTAGCAGTTTCTTTATTGCTAGGCTCTATAAATATATTTTCTTTATTTAATTGAGATAATTCTCCATGAATTTTTTCAATATATTCTTTATTAGTAACTACAAATATATTTTCTTTATTTATTAAAGGTTCTATCCTTTTTACTGTATTAGTCAAAAAGCTATCTTCATTGAAAACTTTTAAAAACTGCTTAGGATTATTAGAGCGAGACAGTGGATACAACCTTGTACCTTTGCCTCCTGCCAAAATTAACGCGTATAACACAAGTATCACCTTTTATATTGCTTATTTTCATAATATGAACTTTAAAAGAAATTTGTGAAGAATAAAAACTTCTTTTAATATACCATTATAAGAAATTTTATCGTATAATTATAGAATAGTTTATGGAATATATTTAATTTTGTAATACTTTTGTAATCTCTATATATACCATAGTTGTTAATATATAATTGACATCTAGTATAAAAAATACTTAGAAAGGGTGGTTTAATTGGGTGATGATAAAACTTCTATTAATAGAAGAACCACTGTCAATAAAACAGCATCTATAGATGCTAAAAAAAAGAGCTCAAAGAAAAAAAGAGCAAAGCAACGTAAGCGACGAAGAATTATATCCATTACAATAATCTCATTAATTATATTACTTATTATATTCTTAGTAAGTATAAATTCTACTCTAGGTAGAATGAAACGTACTACAATCGATGATGACAATTTAGAAATTAGTGATAAATTTAAAACTAGTGATACTTATACAAAAGAATATAGTGATGTAGTAAACATTGCTTTCTTTGGATTAGATGAGAAAGTTGATAATATACAACGTTCTGATGCCATAATGATTGGTACCCTTGATCCAATTAATAATAAAATTAAGATTACCTCTTTAATGAGAGATTCCTATGTTAATATTCCTGACTATGGATATGATAAGCTTAATCATGCCTATGCTTACGGGGGACCAGAACTGTCTATAAGAACTATAAACAAGAATTTTGATCTTAATATCACTGATTATGTTTCTGTTGATTTTTCAAAACTCGAAAGTATTATTGATGCTATGGGTGGAATTGATATGGAAATGTCTGAGACTGAATTAGAACATGTAAATAACTATCTAGATGTTGTATATACTGCTGCAGGTAAAACTCCAAAACATGTACACTTTAAAGAAAATGGTACGGTTCATATGACTGGATATGAAGCTCTTGGATATACGAGAATTCGTGGAACTTTAGGAGGTGACTTTGATAGAACTGAAAGACAAAGAAAAGTAATGAATGAAATATTTAATAACATTTCAAATTCTGGGGTTGGTAAATTAGCTATTACAATGAATAAACTTCTTCCATTTGTAGAAACTAGCCTATCTAACTCTGAAATATTATCTCTTGGTACTCAAGTTCTATCTATGAATAACACACAATTAGAGCAAGCCAGATTTCCTAGAAACGAGTATAGTGAAGATTCTCTAATCAATGGAATTTTTTATTTTACTTTTGATGAAAATATAGCAAGAGAAGAGATTCATGACTACATATTTAAAGATAAGAAATTATGGGAAAGTGAAGTTTCTGATGATAGTGATTCTTCTGAAGGTGAATCTGATAACAACTAACTTATAAATATACTGTAATATTTATGTGAATATTATTGAAATATATACTTTATTATTATATGTAATATTATAATAATAAAGTATATGTTTCGTTATTATTATATTTTTTAAAATCATTTTGTTAGAAAAAATTTAATTTTAGGATGTGATAACATTGGAAGACTTAAATAACCAAAACTTAAATAAAAGAAAAAAATCTCGAAAGAAAAAAATAATTATTTCCTGTATTGCTGTACTTATAGTTATACTTAGTATTGGTTTGTTTTATGGAAATAATCTACTGTCAAAAATGAAAAGATCAGATATTGATGAAAATGATCTAGGTATCAAAGAAGAGGTTAAAGAAAAACTACAAACTAGCGAAATTAAGGATATAGTAAATATAGCAATCCTGGGTGTTGATGAAACTAAAACTGATGTAGGACGTTCAGATGCTCTTATGATAGCAACCTTTGACCCTGTTCATAAGAAACTAAAGATTACATCTATAATGAGAGATACCTATGCAGATATACCTGATTATGGAAAAGATAAGATCAATCATGCCCATGCTTATGGTGGTCCTCAACTTTCAATAAAAACTTTAAACCAAAACTTTGGACTTAATATTGAGGACTATGTAAAAATTAATTTTAAGGAATTGAAAAAACTTGTAGACGCAATTGGCGGAATAGATATGGAATTATCCGATGAAGAAATTGTAGAAGTTGACAAATATATAGTAAGAGTTTCAAGTAAGTCAAATACTGCAGCAAAGACTTTAGTAAAAAACGAATCTGGTAAAGTACATATGGATGGTTTTCAAACCTTGGGTTATTGTAGAATTAGAAGTACTGCTAATGGTGACTTTGATAGAACAGAAAGACATCGTAAGATTATGACTGAAATGTTCAATAAAATCTCTAAAGCCGGTACTGCAGAGCTTGCTTCCATGGCAACTAAACTATTACCTTATGTAGAAACCAGTCTATCTAACAAAGAAATAATTAATCTTGCAGCAAATGTACTTAACCTAGGAACTAAAAATATAGAACAAGAAAGATTCCCAAGAGATGAATATACTCAAAACTCAGAAATTGATGGTGTATTCTACTTATGCTATGATGAGGATTATACTGAGGAACAAATTCATGAGTATATTTTTAATGATAGAAAAATGTGGCTAGAGCCTAACCAAAAGGTATATAATCACAATGCTGAACACTCACATAGTAATGAAATTTCAGATTATCAAAATACAAATACGGAAACTATAACTCCTAATACCAATGTGGAAACAGAGGTTTCTACTCCGAATAACAATGGTAAAACTAATAATACAGGTAACTCCTCAAATGGTAATGGTTCCAATAATGTTGATAACACTGAAGGTGAAGGGACATCTACAGATACCCCAGCCGAACCACCTACAGAAGGTACTGACAAAACAACTAATCCTTAATGGGAGGAGAATTTATGAATAAAGATAAAAAAATAAAATCGAAAAAAAAATCCAAAGGATTAACCACTGGCAAAAAGGTACTTATTATAATAGCAACTATCTTAATATTTTCCTTATCAGCTTTAGGTAGCTATTTACTATCTATGATTGGTAAATTAAACAATGTTGGTTTAAATGATTCAGACTTAGGAATAGAAAAATCTAAGAATACATCCTCTAAAATTAAAAATATAGTTTTATTCGGTATTGACCAAACTGAGGGAGATATTGGACGTTCCGATGCAATAATAGTTGCTACTGTTGATTCTCTTCATAAAAAATTAAAGCTAACCTCTATATCAAGAGATAGTTATGTTAATATAGAAGGTCATGGATATGATAAATTAAACCACGCTTATGCTTATGGTCAAGAGGAACTTGCTATAAAAACTATTAATCAAACCTTTGGTTTAGATATTACAGACTATGCAAAAGTTAATTTTAACAATCTTAAAGACATTATAGATACTTTAGGTGGCATAGATATTACTGTAGAAGATTCTGAACTAGGTGATTTAAACGGAGTAATTTCAACTTCTGGTAGACAACATGTAAATGGAACTCAAGCCTTAGCATATTCTAGAATAAGAAAAAATAGTGGTGGTGATGATAGTAGAACTGAAAGACAAAGAATGTTACTTACAGAAATATTTAATAAAGTATCTACTGTAGGCATTCTTAAATTACCCTCAATGGTTAACGATATATTACCTCATGTTCAAACTAGTCTTTCAACTTCTGAAGTTTTAAGTCTGGGAACTAAGATATTAACCTCTGGAATGACTGATA
The DNA here is from genome assembly GCF_002477055.1 of Clostridium sp. UBA7503. Lineage (NCBI taxonomy): Bacteria > Bacillati > Bacillota > Clostridia > Eubacteriales > Clostridiaceae > Clostridium > Clostridium sp. UBA7503. The sequence goes on along the minus strand of NZ_DLNT01000028.1, from coordinate 165 downwards.
TAGAACAACTAAGATTTCCACTTGCAGAACATAGTAAAGGTGATACAATAGATGGTATATACTATACTACCTTTGATGAAGAAATTACAAAAGAACAAATACAAAAATATATATATGAAGATATAAAGCCAGAAACATCTTCTAAATCGAGTAGGAGCTGAATAA
>NZ_DLNT01000018.1:0-109740 GCF_002477055.1 Clostridium sp. UBA7503 | reverse complement strand
CAAAATATTGACGTAAGTCCAGAATTTCTCCTATTTACCTATTTAACTATTTACCTATGAAACTATATAAATAGTTAAATAGTTGTTCTGTTCATGCGGGTTTCAGAAATTTTGCTATTTAAAAGTACCTTTGCTAAAGGTTCATTCATTTATAAAATAAACTTTTGATAAAACAACTTTAAAATTCAAATTAAAAACCTCCCCCAGGTAATTATCACTTTAAACCAACCTTTAAATCATAAATAAAAGCCTTAGTGAACTCTTATTACTCTCCATAGATCATTTTTGCTTTTGGCAAATAACAAGTCCCCTTACCAAGTACATTATCTTCTACATATTTAATATTTTCTTCTATTGTTTGTCCTCTAAGTGATCCTGTTATAAGTGATTTTACAATTAAATATGTTTTTCCACCTTCAATCATGTGTGCATCATGAAGAATTTTCCCTTCTAGAGTGATAACTTCCTCATCCTTTTGTTATTCCCTTGAAGCATTAATAATTTTCTTTATCATACTCTGAGACATATTCTGTTACTGTAACCATTGAATTATATTTTTCTCACCATTATATATAAAGCCATGAAAGTATGCACCATATATTAAAATATCCATATCAACTTTATAATCAATGCTCTTCACTAATTTTTCAACATATTTTAGAACTCTTTCAATATGTGATAAGTCATGCATTATATCTTTATTTTTATAATAAGGAATAGCAAACTTAACTAACTTTTCTTTACTTATCATTTCATTCTGTATATTTTGATCATCCACCTTTAAGCACCTCTCTTTACCATAAAACATCTATTTAAATTATATATCATAACAAAATATATTGTTATAATATTCTTTATTTTACATAAATTAATTTGCATATTTAAGGCTATTATGATTTTTATATAACATAATTAAAAGAGTACCCTATATTATTCTTTAAATAGTATAGGATACTTTTATTTTAAAAGGTAATTACCTTATATATTCTGTTACAAGATCCGTAAAAAGTATTCCATCTAAATGATCAATCTCATGACAAAAGCACTTTGCTAAGTCACCTGTACCGGTAAATGTGACTTCTTTACCATTTTCATCTAAAGCCTGCACTATAACCTTTGCTGGTCTTTTTAGTTTTCCCCAAGTATCTGGTATACTTAAGCAGCCTTCTACAACCTTTTGTTCTCCTTCTTTGTGGATTATCTCTGGATTAACTAATTTTATCAATCCTTGTCCCATGTCCATTACAACTAATCTTTTTAATATTCCTACCTGTGGAGCAGCTAAGCCACCACCATTTTCTGTATTGTACATAGTATCTGCCATATCATTTAAGATTAATCTAATCCTATCATCTACCTTTTCAACGACCTTGCTTTTTTTTCTTAATATCTCATCATTTGAAAGTCTAATTTTTCTTAATGCCATTTATTCTATACCTCTACTTTACTGTAATCTTGATTTTCTTCTAATATTTTAATAAATTTTTTCTCATTTAAGATATCATTTGTAATAAATTCGCCATTATAAAATAAACTATAGGTAGTAAATGGTGTTGATGAATTTCGAGCTTCTTCTATATTTTCATATTTGTTAACCTGCATATTAATATTCATACTTTTAGCAATTTCCTCAACAAGAGGTACATACTTAGCTGTAAAAGGACATTGATTACTATAATAAAGTACAAATCCCATTTCATCTATTTTACCTTCCTTTGCACATGACTTAAAGGAAGGTTTACTTTCTCCATCTTTAAAAGGTAAATATAACAGTTCATAATAAGGCTCTGCTCTATCTGCAATTAAGAACCCCTTATGAATCAGATATTTTTTATCTGCTAAATAAGGTCTTTTTTTTTCTGAAGATAGAATTACTAATCCCTTTTTTCCTTTGTTTTTACTATCTATAATACATTCATTTAATAATTTATTCGAAATCCCTTGACCCTTATATTGACCAGATACCCAAAGACAATTAATGAACATGTACTCTTCTGCAATAATAGGACACCAAGCTTTCTCTGCAGGTATATACTCAATAAAAACCTTACCTCTTACATCACCTTTTTTAAATACCAATCCATCAGCGAATCTAGCCTTCATCCATATTTTCTTCGATGACACTTGGCATTCACCTTTCTTATCAGCAATAGCACAGCAAATATGTTCCTTTTCAATATTTTCATTGTTTACAGTAATAATATTCAATGATTTATTCCCCTTCCCCAAAATAGTTAAATCTATTATCACTATTTAGTTTTCCAAATTTTATTTATAAAAGTTCCAACTTCCTTCCATGCCGCTTTACTTTCAGGAATTAAGTCTCCTGCCATTTGAAACACATGAAACATACCTTCATAAACAGACAATTTAACTTTAACCTTTTGATTTCTTGCCCTTTCTGCCACAGTGAGAGTATCACTTAAAAGAACTTCATGGGTTCCCACTTGCATAAGCATTGGTGGAAATCCTGTAAAATCTCCATATACCGGTGATATATATGGGTTATGAGGATTATTATCTCCTACATATGCTGAATTATATAACATGTTGTTTGTAGTCTTACCAAAAAGAGGATCAATCTCATAATTTTCTATATAACTTGTACCACTATGAGTTAAATCATTCCAAGGTGACATAACTACAATTCCTGCCGGAAGAGAAATTTCATTATCCCTTAGGTAAAGACACAGTGCTAATGCTAATCCTCCTCCAGCAGAATCTCCTACTACCATGATTTTCTTTGATTCATAATTTTTTTCTTCTATAAGCCACTGATAAGCAGCTATTGCATCTTCTAATGCTGCCGGAAATGGATTCTTTGGAGCTACTCTATAATCAATAGTTAAAACCTCTGTACTTTTACCTAGTTCTGAATAATTTACTGCAAATCTTCTATACACATTTTTCATGGGACCAATGTAGCCTCCACCATGAAGCTGCAGAATTACTTTTCCGTTAGATTTTTCTTCTGGCTTTAAATATTCCATAACAAAATTATCTAACTCTATTTTTTCATATAAATATCCATTAGGACACTTCCAAGGAGGTTCTACAGGATGCTTTCTAAATTTTCCTGTTTGAATTGGTTCCCCCAAGGAAGTATCTGTAATATTATTGATTAATTCTCTAACTAAATTTCCACGAATACTAATCTTTTTCTCTTTCATCTTCTCTCTCCTAGGTATTAAATCTGCGAATTAATTCATTTTTTACGCTTCTATCCCCAAAAACTATGGTACCAATTAAAATAAGAATTGAAATTCCACTAGTTAAAATAGCTAAAAATGGTCTATCTATTAATTTTACCCAAAATAGTATCAAAGGAATAAAGCTAAAAATAGTAATAGCAATTTGATACATAAAATAACTTTGCCAGTTCATAGGATTAACTATCATAAGAAGCACAATTGCTAAGTTAGCAAATAGTATCATTGCAGGAACTGCATAGTTCACAGACCATCCAATGTATCCTGTAACATTATCAATAACTACAACTAGTATTCCAGCTCCTATGGTTTGAACTAATATTTTAGAAGCCAAATTAGCATTATTCATAATGGAATAGGTAACTGTAACTCCAAAATATATAATTCCAACCACTGCAATTAAAGACCATATTACTCCTGAGTAGGTAATATAGTTAATAAAACCTAAAACTACAGAAACTACAGTTAATATAAACAAAAAAATTCTTTTTATTTTATTATATTTACCTATATCAAACTCAACATTAGGATACATACTTGTGGATTCTTCATTCATTTCATCATACTCTAGTACTCTCCTGCATAGAGGGCAAGTATGTGTTTCATCCAATATGTTTACTTGACATCTTCTACACCTTTTCATTTAATACACCATTACTTTCTATTGTTACATCAATTTCTTCTTTAGTTAAAGCTCTAAAGAAAGCTCTTTGCAAATATGTATCTCCTAACACTGAGGAAAAAGTTACTACCACTTTATCTTTATAAGAGCATATTCCACACTTCATTTTTTGTTTTTTAGACACACCTATAATAAAATGAAAATTCTCTATGTAATCCTCAAATTCTGGGAGAACCTTTATATATCCTAAGTTAGATAAAGTCATGGTATTTCCTCTGCTTATTTTTCCATAAACTAACTGTAATGCAATATATTTAAAGGCTAGTGGAGCAAATCTAACTAAAGGTTTTTTCTCGTTGGATACATTATAAGAAATAGTTTCTTCTAGCTTCTCTTTAGTTATATTTTCATCCATCTGTTTATTTACCATAAAAAGAATATCCTCAAAACTATGCTCTTTTCCATCAGATAAAAATTCTATGGCTGTTACAGCAAAGAAGTTCATAGTAGTTGTAGAATCAAAGAAAGATCTAAGATTAATAGGTAAATTAATTGATATAGGATCTTCATGTTTTTGCTTATTTAAGTATTCCTCATAAATACACCATATCAATAACGCCAATAAGTATCTAGTTATACTTACGCCTTTTTCTTTACATTTTGATTTAAGCCCTGCTAGGTCAACATAACCATGAATAACACTTACTGTATCTAGATATAATAATTCTCCCTTTAACTGATAAGCCTTTTTAGTACTATAAGATTTCTTAGCTAACCTCTTATAATTTTTTAAATAACTATCCTCAGTATCAAGTATACATTCACTACTGGGTCTCTTTGTAACTTTTTTAGGGGAATCCTTAATTTTAAGTAGTTCTATATAGTGATAAGTAAGTTCCTTTAAAAAGTTAATAGCACCCATTCCATCTGTAATAGCATGAAAAACCTCTAAGTTAATTCTTTTTTCATAGTAAGATACACGAAATAAAAATTGCTGATTACTACGTGGGTCTATATACTTACATGGGTAAGTAGCTTCTTTTTCTACTATGGGTATTTTTTTATTAGTTTCAAAGTAATACCAAAAAAAACCGCTTCTAAGCCTTACGTTAAATCCATCAAACCATGGAAGTACCTCTTCTAATGCTTGCTGTAAAATTTCTGGTACTACATTTCCCTTCAAAGTGACAGACACTCTAAATACATTACTTAAGTTTTCATTAGCAATGACAGGAAATATTTTTGCTGTATTATCTAATCGTCTCCACTTTGTTTGATGACTTTTTTTATTCATTTATCTTCACTCTTTCTTAACTATTGTTAATATAATAATTCCTAATTACTAATTATTATACCAAATTTAATCTATACTTTCATTAGCTTGCATCTAGTTAGTCACTTTTATAAATATTTTTATATAAAATTAACATAAAAATTAATCTAAATATATAATTAAAATTCTAATCTGCCTTTGTATTCTAGCCATATTAGTGAAAAAATATTAAAAGGTATAGAATAAAAATTCTATACCTTTTAATCAGCTTTTATACCTACAGCTCGTCCTATAGTTCCACCTAACTTTTCCCATACATAATTATGATCCTTATCCGCCTGAGAGAAATCTCCTTTTTCCCATCTATTTAAAATATCTAACAGTTTTTCTCTATCCTCATAATCTATCTTTTCTACAATTCTTTTTAAATTTTGAATTTCTTCTTCTTCCATGGGCAATTCTCCCCAAATTTTATTATTCTCTGCAATTATCTTAGTATTAGCCATTCTATGCATTATATCATAAACATCTGCTTCTGGGTAATAATCTGCTGGCTTCAATTCCTTAGAATCTTCTTTTGATATCTCTTCATTAATTGATTTTATTTCCTGTTGATTTTCTTTAGCTGTTAACTTTCCTGACTTTCTATCCATTAGATAATTTACCCCAAATACAGCAGCTATTATTACAAGAATTACTATAATAAAAATGACAACAGACTTTTTCCTAAAAAAACCCTTCATACACTACTTACCCCCCTTTTATCTTATATGTAAATAATTGTATCAATAACTCCATATACTTTTCAATGATTTTATAAAAAAAAGCCTTATTTCTAAGGCCTAACTACTCTTATAATACCAAATAAATTAACTTTCTATCCTCCAAACTACAGTCACTGTATCTTCTACATCTATATCATCAGGCTGTAAATCAATGTTTGGAGCTCCTCCTGTAGAAATTAGATTCTTATTTATGCTATAAATATCCCTATATAATTGAATATCACTCCCACTATAATCTATACTTAGCACCTTTCCTAATCTTACCCCTGCAGCCTCTGCCATTACTTTAGCCTTTGATCTTGCATCCTCTACAGCTCTTTCCAAAAGTAAATCCTTAACATCTGTATCATCTTTAACCTTATACCTTATAGAAAACTCGGGTGTTGCTTTGCAACCTGCAAGAGCATTAAGGACTCTAGTTAACATCATAGCATTTTGCTCAAATTCAATTCTTAAGTTATTGGTAACTTCATATCCTACAAAAACTCTTCTATAATTCCCATTGGCATCAGTAATATTTTCATACTTAGTGTCCACTCTAAAATTAGTAGTCTTTATATCTTTTTTATCAAAGCCTACACTCCTTAAGCATAATATCAATTCACCCAAGTCTCTACTAGCAGCATTCATAGCTTCTTCATAGGTAGGTTTTAACGTAGTTAATATCATATTAATTTCTATTGTATCTGGTGGTATTGATGCTTTACCCTTTCCTTTCACACTTATAACTCTTTCTTCCATAATATACCTCCTAATTTAATAAATTTGTATAGTATAAACTTATTAAATTAGGATTTAAATATTACTAATAGCTATTATAAAATAAATAACATGCCACAGAGAACTATTATCTGTAGCATGTTATTTAAACATTAGTATACTATACTTCCATAATTATTGGGAATATAGTTGGTCGTCTTTTAGTTTCATCATATAAAAATCTCTCTATGGATCTTTTTACATTGGTCTTCAATACATACCATTCTATCTGATTATTTGCTAAAGAATTTTCAATTTCTTCTCTTGCTATATCTCTAATTTTATTGATCATATCTTCTGCTTCCTTGGCATAAACAAAACCTCTAGTTATAATATCTGGTCCTGCTAATATACTATAATTTTCCTTCTCTATAGTTACAACTACAACAACCATACCATCTTGACCTAAATACCTTCTGTCTCTTAGTACTATGTTACCTACATCGCCTACTCCTATACCATCTACAAGTACCCTTCCAGTATGAACCCTACCAGATATTCTTGCTTGATCCTCAGAAAGCTGAAGTATATCTCCAGTATTCATTATAAATATATTCTCTTCTTCCATACCTAAACTTTTAGCCAGATCTTTGTGATGTTTTAAATGCCTATATTCTCCATGAACAGGCATAAAATACTTTGAATGAACTAATGAATGTATTAATTTTAACTCTTCTTGACAAGCATGCCCAGATACATGGATATCTTCTAAAGCTTCATAGATAACATCTGCGCCTTTTTTATAAAGTTCATTGATAACTTTAGATATCAGCTTATCATTCCCAGGTATAGGAGATGCTGAGATAATAAATAGATCATCACGCTCTAATTGAATCTTTCTATGATTTGAAAAAGCTATTCTAGCAACACCTGCCATAGGCTCTCCTTGGCTACCTGTAGTTATTATAGTTACTTCTTCATTTCTGTAATTTCTTATGTCATCTACATTTATCATAGTTCCTTCTGGAATATGTAAATAACCTAACTCCATAGCTACAGTAGATATATTTTCCATACTTCTACCGCTAAAAGCAATTTTTCTTTTGTACTTAACTGAAGCATCAGCTATTTGTTGCATTCTATGTATATTTGATGCAAAGGTTGCAACTATCACTCTTCCTGTAGCTGTAGAAAAAATTCTATTTAAGGTCTGCCCTATAGACTTTTCTGATAAACTATGACCTTGTCTTTCTACATTAGTACTATCTGCCATTAAAAGCAATACCCCTTCTTTTCCTAATTCAGATATTCTTTTTAAATCCATAACCAAACCATCTATAGGTGTATAATCAATTTTAAAATCTCCAGTATGAACTATATTTCCAATAGGAGTGTGGATAGCTAAGGAACAAGAATCAGCTATACTATGGGTATTTCTTATGAATTCAACTTTAATATCTTCAAATTCTATAGTTTCTCCGGCCTCCACAGTTTTAAGGGTATATTCATTTTCTAAAAAATGTTCTTTTAGTTTATTCCCTAATATACCTAAGGTTAATTTAGTTCCGTAAACCGGTATATTTAGTTGTTTTAAAATATAAGGTAATGAGCCAATGTGATCTTCATGTCCATGAGTAAGAACAAAAGCCTTTACCCTTTCTTTATTATCCATTAAATAAGTTATATCTGGTATGATTAAGTCAACTCCATACATTTCTTCATCCGGAAAAGCTATACCACAATCTATAACTACAATGTCTTTATCATATTCAATAGCAGTAATATTTTTACCTATTTCACCTAGTCCACCCAGAGGTATTACTTTAACAAATTTTTTCTCTTGCATAAAATCCCTTCCTTTAACATTAATTAATATACATTTATTATGTGTTATAGTATGAATTTAAATACTTTCATTAATTTAAATATTTTTTATAGTAAATAAAGAGACTATCCCAACTTTGAGATAGTCCTTATACTTTCTTATAGCTCTAAAATACTATATTTATTTTTTCTTCTTTAACTCGTTCTTATTCTTAACTTTCTTGTCACCCTTCTTATCTTTGCCAGTATTCTTAGCTGCCTTTTTATCTTCCTTGCCCCTACCTCTAGACATATCTTCCTCCTAAATTAATAATTTATATAGTAAAATATATTAATCTATATAAAGAAATATACTGAATTTACTACTATATAAAATTAAAGCTAATAGAAATATCCCTCATTGCAGCTTTATTATCTACAATAAGGGATATTTATTAATTTTATGGGAAAATGTATAATTAATTTTTAAAATTTATCTGTTATTATTTATAGAACTCTTGAGTTGCATAAACTCTATTACCAGCTTTATATACCCCTACCCCTATACTTTCAAAATTAGTTGATAGTATATTTTTTTTATGGCCTTCTGAATTCATCCAGTTAGTCATAAATTGATTAGCTAATGCAGTTGGGTCAGATACTCCTCCAATATATGCTATATTTTCTCCCCAAGCTCTATATGAAACTCCATCAGCCTTCATTTTGGTTGTTATAAGATTTCCACTTAAGTCTTGATGACTAAAATAGTTTTTATCTCCCATATCTTGAGATTTAATTCTAGCATATTTTTCCATAGTTTTGTTATAAGTTAAAGGTGCTACTCCCGCTTTAGCTCTCTCTTCGTTTACTTTATTGAATATAGCTTGTTCAACTTGAGCCATATACTTCTCATTAACAACCGGTGCCTCTGGTACTACTGGTGTTTCAGGCACAACTGGTGCTTCAGTGACAGGAGTTTTAGTTGACGTGTCCTGTCCTGTTGATGGTTGTGTTGTTGGTTGTTCCACTACAGGCTCCTTTACTTGGTCTTTAGAAGGTATACTTGGTACACTTGTGAAATTATTTTGATTTATTATCATCTTTTTCATAGCTTCAAAGTCAGTTATAAAGTTCCCACTCATAAATTTAGTATAATCTACATTGCCATATTGATAGTTACTTATTGTTCTATAACTCACAGTTTTCACTTGATTTCTAGTTCTTACAGCTGCTTCAGCTTGTACTCCACCTACGAATGTACTTCCTACTAATAATAATGTTAATATCGATAATGTTCTCGATTTCATTTCCATTCCTCCTATATTTGGACATAATAACTTGTCCATTTTTCTAGTAGTTAATGTACTTTTACGTCTAACCACCTTGTCCTATCTTTATAACATATAAATTTTAAATTTATAATGGTTGATAATTTCTAATGAATGATACATTATCCTTCAAAGGTAAACATTCTCCATAATGGATTTATTAACTAAATCAAAAATAAGAATATTACTGGATTTCAGGATTTTTGTAAAAATATCCATAGATAAAATTACTAAAAATAATCTTATGAAATTTATGAATATCTTAATGTTTTTAATTGTAATTTCACATATTTTTTAACCTTTATGAAAAATTAATAATAAAAAGGTGGTATTTATACCACCTTAATTATACTAAATCATTAATTATTATATTCATTAATCCCAATTGCCCACTGTTCATCAATAACTTGAAAACCTTTGTATACCTTTTTCTCTATATTATTTAAATATTTATCTCTTATAAAATAATATATTTTCATATCTATATTGTACAATGGTGCTTCTCCTTTTTCATCTATAAGTGTAAAAAACATACTATCTTTAATAATATCATAATCAAAATATATCTTTTTAGTACAAAAATCCAAATTAGTGTCTACCAAATTAGTAATATAATACAATTTATATATTTCCATAACTCTATCATCTAAATTACATTCTAAAATTTTAATTTTTTCTATTAAATCATAGTTACTAGTTACTATTCTAAGTTTATACTCATTACCAAATTGAGGCAAGATTTCGTCTGATAAAGTTTCTAGCTCTTTAGCTAATTCATCATTATCTCTACTATAATTTGTTATTAAATATATCATCTCTTTTTTATTCATATCATGATATAAACAATCATATTCAAAGGTTGATACATGTCCACATATAGGACATTTAAATTTAAAAAATTCATTATCTAATATTTTTTCTTTTATTCTTTCATCTATAGTTACATTAATACTATTCCATAACTTAATGTTACTTTTTATCAAACAATTTGGACAGGTTACTTCCACATTCCTCTTTAAAGCCATAAGTATCCCCCTCTTTTTATTAATAGACTAAGAAAAAGTTTTATTCTATATTGTATATTTTATCACATTATATTGTAAATGTAACTGCATTATTTTCTAAATATTAAAACTTTTATCTCCAATTTTATTCTTTTTATATGAATACAACAGAAAAAGCTACATCTTATATAGACATAGCTTTCAACTTAACTTGAGCTGATAATCATCGCATTAAATATTCTTGATTTCCTTAATCCAATTTACTAGCATTAACTCCATTTCTGCATCCCCTTTAACTGGATACCTCTCAGATAACTTTATGGCCTCTTCATAATATTCTAATGCTTTTTCATTATTATTATTATAGAAAATTTCATAAGCCATCATTATTCTCTTTTTCCCTATCATAAATTTAGAAGCTTTTATATATTTTTTAATATTTTTATCATATATGCTATCAATAAACTCCTTATTACAATCACCTATGAGTTCTAAAAATATTTTTTCGCAATTTATTTCATTTCTATACAATGGGATTATCTTATTAATCCATGGTGTAAAATCTTCAATACACTGTCTTGCCCTTGTAAAATCCATATTATCCAAGTACCAATTGTACTCAATAAGTTTAAGTGAAGAATTGAGTGGATTCACTAAGTTACTTCCTTCATTTAACTTAAATTCTTCCAATTCCATATCTTTAATTCGCATTCCTTGTGATTGTAATCCATTAACCCTAAGCTGTAAATAAAACCCTCTTCTTGCATCTTCATCTTTCAACATTGATATAACATTATATCCATCATTAGAAATTCCTCCAACTTTTAAAGGGATTATATTAGTAAAGGCTGCAAATATACCTGCTGCACTAATTAATATTAGTATTGTTGAAATCGAAACAGGAATTCCTTCTATTAAAACAACTAGTAGTATACCCACTGCTGCTACTATTAAATTCATTATTCCTCCACCATAGTTATACATTATGAAGGGATACCTTCCATCCTTTGCTTCTGGAGGCATCATAAGACACTGACCTGCTGTACCTGGTATACCAAACTTTTTATATCTTATTTTATCTTTGTCTTTAATTATAGTGAAAGATCCTATCCTAAATGATACAAAAGAATATCCTGACATAAATCCAAATAAAAGATGTCCTGCTTCATGAATAATAATATGAATTATATACCCTAAGAAAAATATTAGTATAAGTCCATAGTATTTAAGTAATTCCCAAAAAAAATTATCACTTTTGATATAGGTATCCATAAAACTTTTAAAATAACTTGCAGATAAGAACCCTATACCAGCTCCAATAGCTCCACAAACTACTAAAAACATAAGCCCAGGTAAAAAGTTGCTTTTCTTTTTATTTCCCTTTTTAGTTATTTCTTTTTTTTCATTAATCATTAAAAGCCTCCGTTTTATTAACATTTAATATGAATACAAACTTGTATTCATATTAAATTATATATTATCTTATCTATATATACTATGGTTTATATAGATATCATATAGTAAATATGTTTCTTTTAAAGTATATTATGCACTTTTAGTAAATGGCTCTATTGAAAATTAATAAATATTATTTATAGGCAATTTAGGCATAATTCTTTATTATTTTTATATAAATATATTAGATGTGTATGTGGAGGTTATTTATGACTAAAAAAACTAAACTCCTACTACTCCTATGTATATTAATTATTATAGTGCTACTCAACAAATGTTCAACCACTGATGGCAACTACAAAACTAGTAAAGCTAAAGAACACTCTTCAAAGAGCTCTATAGAAATGACTTATAAAAGCTTTAAGGGTTATAAATACAAAATTCTTAAGTTAGACATGGATGACCAGTTAACTCTTAATATAAAGGTTGAAAATGAAGATGGAAACTTGGCTATATTGCTAATTGATGAGGATGACCACACATTATATAAAATTGAAAACATAGATAATTCTTTAATTCAAACTATAGTCATACCTCATGATGGGAAATACAAAATACAGGTTGAAGGAGATCATAGCGGGAGTTTTAAAATAAGTTGGGATGTAGATTAGACTTCACATTCCGACTTTTTTTATTTTATTTAAACTATTCTACAACAATATAATATTTAAGAGGTATTCTCTTAAGATGTTTTATTGAAATTAGAATTATAAACTTTACTGTTCTAATGAAAATACCTTAATCTATATCCATTCATAGCAGTATCACCTAGCTTTTCCACTAACTTATAATTAGCTACAGCTCCTACTGCTCCTCCTATAACTGGTACAAGCTGAAAAAACTTAGCTAAATCTATATAATCCCTATACTCCTGTTGAAAGATCCTCCAATCAAAATTCTCCTTATCCAAAGGCAACTTATCCGAATATGATCTCCAATTATTTAATATGTGAAATACTTCTATTCTTCTTTTATCACTACAGAAAGCAATTTGAAATATGTAAAGAAGGTGTAATCTTTCTCTATAATCTTTTGTGTCATAACCGTATATACTAGCAATCTCATATAGTAGCTTAATTTTTATACTTAACAAAATAGGAAAGTCAGTTAACCCTATAAAAAACCCACCAAATCCTGTGCTAGCTCCACTTACTGTTGCTATCTTTCTATATAATTGAATCTTTTCCTTTACTAACATCTCTCTCTCTATTATAGGCATATATGTTATAGGTTCCAATGTAGTATATTCAGACCCTAAAATAACTACTTTAACCATATTCTTTATAACTTCTGTGACCATAACATGAAATTTTTCCGGGATAAATCCGTTCATTTTATCTTGTATATTTTTAGAAAGCTTATTCCCAATAGTGGGTTTCCTCATCATTTCTCTTTTCCACTCCATTAGCTCTCCATATATTATATCTTCGTACATATCCATTTCATCACCTTATTTCTTAAATATATACTTTATTTTATCACAATTCATATATTTTTAACCAATTGTAAAAGAGCAGATTACTCTGCTCTTATTTATGATTTTTTTGGTTAGCACAACAATCTACTATGCTATCTACTAAGTTCTGTGACATACATAAAATTGTACACATTAACTGACGATTTGAGCACATCAGGTAATTTAGCATTTGACTATTAATACATCTATAGTATTGAGAGTTTGTATATACATTTTGACAATAAAGAAGTATTAATATCAATATTAATAGTCTATCTTCCTTTCTTTGACATCTAACTTCCTTCGCATCAACAACTCCACCTACTCCACCGTCAGTGGAATCACAATCACAATCGCACTCATAATTGCAATCATATTTACAATCATAGTTGCAATCATCATTGCAATCACATTTATCCTTACAATTATAGTTATCTTTACAATTGCTCATTTAATAACTCCATAATTCTTGCTATATTTTATGTTATGTATGATGCTTCAAATAAGTCACACTATATTACATAAAAATTAATTTTATTTTATTGACGTCGAACAAATGTTCTGTTATAATTCTTGTATAAGATATTTATTTTATTGTAGAAGGTGATTTTCAATGGAGATTAGTGAAAAGCTTAGAGTATTAAGTGGGGCAGCAAAATATGATGTATCATGCTCCTCATCAGGTTCTAATCGTCGAGGAATCAAAGGTGCTTTAGGTTCTTCTGCTCCTAGTGGTATATGTCATTCCTTTACTCCAGATGGAAGATGTATATCTCTTTTAAAAATTTTATTAACTAATTACTGCATATACGACTGTGCCTATTGCATTAATAGGCGAACTAATGATGTAGAAAGAGCTGCCTTTACCGTAGATGAAGTGATAAACTTAACTATAAACTTTTATAGAAGAAACTATATTGAAGGATTGTTTTTAAGCTCAGCAGTAATTAAAAATCCTAATTACACTATGGAACTATTAACATCAGTTGTAAAAAAGTTAAGAAATAATTTTAACTTTCGTGGATATATTCATCTCAAAGCTATTCCAGGAGCTGATGAAGATCTAATAAAAGAAGCTGGTCAATATGTGGATAGAATGAGCGTTAATATTGAGCTTCCTTCTAATAATTCCCTAAAACTTCTAGCCCCTGAAAAAAATAAACAGGATATATTTACTCCTATGAAATCCATAAAAAATAATATAATTATAAGTAATGGAGAGAGAAAGTTATCTAAAAAAGCTACTTTATTTGTACCTGGTGGTCAAAGCACTCAATTAATTGTGGGCGCAACCAAAGAAGATGATTTAGACATTTTAAATCTTACAGAAAATCTCTATAATAACTTCTTACTAAAAAGAGTCTATTATTCAGCCTACATTCCAGTAAACAATGGTAAGAATTTACCCAACTTTAAAACCCCGCCTACCCTTAGAGAGCATAGACTTTATCAAGGGGATTGGTTACTACGGGTATATGGTTTTAAAGCTGAAGAACTTCTTAATAAACAAAATCCAAATTTTGATATAAATTTTGATCCTAAAACTAATTGGGCTCTAAATAATCTTCATATTTTTCCTTTAGAAATTAATACAGCTTCCTATGAACTATTAATTCGGATACCTGGTATAGGTATTAGAGGTGCTAAAAAGATAATTAGTGCTCGAAGAATTGGTTTTCTTACTTTTCAGGATTTAAAGAAATTAGGAGTTGTTTTAAAACGAGCTCAATACTTTATAGTATGTAAAGGTAAGTATTACGGTTCTGTGGCCTTAGATGAAGAAAAAGTAAGATCTGTGCTAAAACCTAAAATTGACTTAAACTATATTGAAAATGAAAGGTATGAACAATTAAGCTTTCTTGGCTTTAACTATAATAACAGTTCTATACCGATTTTAGATAATCAATATAATAAACTTCTATTATCTTCATCCTCCCAATATGATATAAACCCCTTAGATAAAACTTTACTTCTAGAGGATAGAGGTTCCTATATAACTGGAGAACTATAAGTATAATAAAGTTATAGGTGGTGTTACAGCATGAAAGAATTTTTATACGATGGTTCCTTTGAAGGACTTTTAACTACAATTTTCTATGCCTATAGTTATAAAGAGGAAGTTAAAATTACCAAGTCTTCCTCATATATTCCTAGCTTAATCACGACAACGGAAGAAGTAACTACTGAAGATGATAAATTTAATAGAGTATATTCTAGTATAAAAGATAACCTTAGTTACTTAACACTTAAAAATGTATACTATTTATATTTAAGTGCTCTCCCTACTTCTGAGGATTTAATATTTAAATACATTAAGCTATGTTACAAATTTGGAGACAGCATTAATTTAGCTAAAAATAATGATATTATCTTAACTGTAGATAAATATTGCAGAAGAGTTTCTTTAGAAGCTCATAGATTTACTGGATTTGTTAGATTTAAAGAAATAGCTCCCTTTACCTTTTACTCAGTTATAGAGCCTGATCATAATATTCTTCCCCTTATTCAGACTCATTTTATAGAAAGATTTTCTGACCAAAATTTTATAATTCATGATATAAAGAGGGAGCTTGCTTTAATATATAATAAAAAAGACGGTATTATCTCATCTTTTTCTAAAGCTAATGGTGAATATCTAGAAGCGTCCTCTCTCAATGATAATTTTGAAAGCCTTTGGAAAGAATTCTACAATTCTATAAATATAAAGGAACGAGAAAATCTTAAATTAACACGTAGAAGCATGCCTACTAGATATTGGAATCACTTACCTGAAGTAAAATAAGGTCATATACATAGTTTCCCATTTGTATATGACCTTATTTCCATGCAATAGAAACTCTACCTTCCATTACTTTATCTTTTCTAAAAATTTGTATTCTCCTTGAGCATGTACTTGTTCAAGTAAATCATTATATAAGTCTTTTAATTCTTCAGGAGTAGTCATGCCTATTTTATCTATTTCATTGGTATGCTCCTTAAAATATAACTTTGTGCTTATATATTTACCATGAATACTATCTAATACATAAAGTATATTTTTATCATCTAATTCTATTTTCATATTGTCACCCAGTATAGATAAATTTATATAAATTTTCTATACCATTTCCTTTCTATAAATTACTAATTAAAATCTACTTTATTTAAGTTTATACTGTAATCTAATAATGTATATTCTATATAAATACTATTTATCCTTCAATTTAATTTAAAGTATTAACACTTATAGTATTTTATTCTTTCACCCAATATTTTTTACAATCATTAGATCTGCTTAAA
The DNA here is from genome assembly GCF_002477055.1 of Clostridium sp. UBA7503. NCBI lineage: Bacteria > Bacillati > Bacillota > Clostridia > Eubacteriales > Clostridiaceae > Clostridium > Clostridium sp. UBA7503. Next base: position 92,827 of record NZ_DLNT01000018.1, on the reverse strand, counting down.
AATCCATATTCAATTAATGCTCTTCTTAAAGTGGCATAGTCTTCATATATCCTAGCCAATATTCTATTTATTTCTTTCTCTGGATAAGTTTTCCCTATAGTAAATTTTTTTGTTATTTGCTCTAAAACTATAATCTTTTTCTTTTCCTTAGATGGATATCTTTTTAAACTACCATCTTCATTAATATAATTTTGTATAACTTGAAGCTTTTCTTCAGTAGTTATATTAAATCTATCATCTAAGGTAGTAGCAGTCTTATGAGCATCACAAATAATTCCCTCTTCTAATTTGTTTATCTTCTTATTAGTACTTTCATTTAATAATTCCACCATTACTAAATATAGCTTTGCCTGCTTTTCTTTTTCTCTTAACTTATATCGATGATTTCTTATAGTAGAAGTTGCAACTCCTAATCTACTGGCTATTTCTTTATCCGATATACCTTCTGCAAAAAGCTTTAATACTTCCCTCTGTACATCTGTGATCCCAGTAAAAACCCCATTCATATTTAGTAGATATTCAAGCATGGAATTATGGGCATTCTGAATGTGAAGCTCTGCTGCTTTCCATGATTCATAAAATTCTTCATCTATTCTATATACTTTTCCACTCTGGAATATTCTACCACAAATTAAACATTTAATAGTATCTCCTTCTTCAATATATCCTCTTTTAAGCTCTTCTATGGTTGAACTCCAGAATATTTCATTAGATTTTGCTTCTATTACTCTATTATTTTCAATATCTTTATTTTCTGTATCAACACTCTTTATATTACTTTTTTTTACATTTATTTTATTGTTCATGTGTTTCCTCACTATTTCTCCAATATTCTGATCCATCCTTTTTTCTACATAAAAATTTATAATCTATTAAACTCCTGCGTAGCAAAAAATAATCTTCAAAAGTATGCCATTTTTTAATAATATCATTAACTTCCTTCTCATTATATAAATAGTTATACTTAAACTTAGTAGCTAAATACTTCAGAATCTCAATCTTTACTTCTTTCTTCTTTGGCCATATTTTTATTCTACCTTCATCATCAATAAATCTATCCATATTTTCCAATATAATACCCCCTTGATCAAACATTATTTAATTATTCTATAATATAACTATATGATATATTTAAGATTTCGTCTATATATTTATAGATATATTATAATTTTGTTTGTATTTACACTTTCATATTATAGATTTAACAAACTATTATTAGGATTTATTGAAAAATAAACAGGCAGTTATACTAACTACCTGTTTATACAATACTTTATAAATATAGACCTTATTCTACTACTATGTCTTAATTTAATTTTGAATAATTTTTCCCTTTTCTCTAAATTCTCTAAAAGTAATAACCTCATCAATAAGTAAAATTATTAATAAAATCGTAGAACAAATTGGCCATATTGGATAAATTATTTCATATGCTTGATTTATTACTACCTGTAAATACTTTACTCCAATAAAGCTTAATAAAGTCCAAGCTATAGAGAACTCTAAACATATTATTCCCTTAAAATTATACTTAACATCAGTATAGTCCCAATAATTTTTGTTAAAATGATTCCTCATTATTATTCCCGTTACATACTCCACAATAGTTGGTATTATAAAACATAATGGTATTAAATAATAAATATTAATTTTAAAAGTAGATTCTATTACTACTAAAATGCTCATAGCTATGGCATACATAGGTTTAAATGGTCCACTTAGAAACCCATCCTTTTGAAAGTGCCCTCTAATACAATAGCAAAACAAATTCTCAATTATCCACCCTACAAATCCATAGAAAAAGAAATTAAATGTAAAATATAATAAAAAACTTACAATATCCATAAATACTCCTCCTTCGGTAATATTTTTACCTACATTTATGAATTTATTCTAAGTTTTTCTACATTATTGTTAAATTTTTTCTTAATAATCTTTCATTTAAAAAACATATTATTAGTTAGCACTGATAATATGTTTTAAATATAGATATAAGAGAGGTTATTAAGAACCTCTCTTATCTTTAATATTATTATACTTAAATCTATTTTTTAAATATATCTAATAAGCTTTTAAAGAAACCTTTTTCCTCTTTAACTTCTTCTTTTACTACGCCCTTCTCTTCATCTTCCTTATTATCTGCCTCTGCTTTAACTTCCTCTGTTCTCATAATAAATTTAACTTTTCCATTCATAGAATTATTCATACCTGAAAAAGCACCATATTCCTTAGAAAGTTTTACAAGTTCATCCTTGGCTTCAACTACACCCTGGATATCCTTTATAGCAGTATTACCTTTTTCATTAAGCTTATCTAATCCTTCTTCTTTTAATTTTACAACACCCTTATAGAGTTCTGTATTGCCTTCTTTTAATTGATTTATACCTTTTAATAATTTCCCTGAATTATCATATAGTTCATTACTTCCATTTAATAATGATGAACCTCCAGCTCTTAACTTATTAGTACCATTTACTAAAGAACCAATTCCTTGAGATAGTGATGTACTTCCATTATACAACTCTTCTGAAGCTCCATTAAGTTTTACTGAACTTTCCTTTAAAGTGTTAGTACCTTGTAATAAAAGTTCTCCTTTATTTTTAAACTCATTTGAACCATTAGATAATTCATTTAATCCTTCTTCAAGGTCCTCTGCACCAATAGAAGCACCTTTCATTCCTTGTTGTAGTTTTCCTATGCCATCCTTTTGTCCCTGAGATACAGCTTTAATTCCACCACTTGCCTTTGCAATATTATTTGCTAATTCAGGATTAACCTTTGCAACTGAATCACCCATTGCATCTAATTGAGCTGCTATAGTATCTAAATTTGCTGTAGAATTATTGAGATTTGTTAAACCTTCATTACCTGCAGCTAATCCTTCTTTTAGCTTTGTTGAACCAGCTAAACATGAATTTATCCCTTTATCTATGGAATTATACGCTGTAAATAATTTAGAAGCATTGTCTTCATAAGTTTCTATTCCTTTAGAAAATTGTCCTTGAGCATCCTTTAATTGTGAAAGTCCATTTTGTAGCTTATCAGCTCCAGATTTTAAAGTAGGAGTATTATTAGATAAGCTGTCTATTCCATTACTTAAATCATCAACTCCATTTTTTAAAGTTCCTACTCCATCATTAAATTTAGCATAGTTGGAACTTAACTGCTCTTGACCATCTACTAGCTTTTTAGAACCTTCTAACAATTCATCCCCACCATTTTGAAGTTGAACAAGGGAATCTTTCAAGCTATCTAAACTATCATCATCACTAATATTTTCTAAATCTAGTGCTTCTGTAGTTGCAACCATCATAATAGCTGGCACACTAAAGTTTGTAGTTGTTCCTTCTATTACTAAAGTATCTTTAATATCTAATATACTTCCTAAATTTAAAGACTCTTTTAATCCTGGTGCAGAAACAAAGGTAATTGAGGAATTATTGCCATCTTGAATAAGCTTACCATTATCCACCTTTACGTCATTAAATTTATCATTAGATAACATAATTTCTGAAACTGTGACAAAAGGAACATACAAAGTTCTATTTTCTCCATTGATTTTAACTGTTCGTGATTCATTATTTTTTACTGTTAAAGTTATTTTAAAATTACCTGACTGTCCTAAAGCTTCCTTAGGCTCTACTTTTTTTCCATTAATCTCATAGTTTAGACTAACTGATAAAGGTAATTCTCTCTTACTTTCTCCTTCATAATAAAGATCTTTTCCATCTACCTTCCAAGTTAGTTCCTCTCCACTTATAGTTGGAGTTTCTTCACCCTTAACATTTTTTATATTATCTAAATTACACTTGTCCTTAAATTCTCCTAGATTTTCTTCACCATTTATCCAAGTCGATACTATCTTTTGTTCTGGTTTTCCATTACTATCTAAAATTACATATACTGTTTCATCCTTATTTATTTCTTGCGCCATTGCCACTGTAGAAGTCATCATAGATGCTACTGTAGCTAATACTATAACTCTCTTTGATAATGCTTTTCTTCTCATTTTTATGCAGCCTCCTCACCTTTTTTTATAAAATTTTTACTTGTTTTTATTATAACTTTGTCACTAATTAACAGAATTCCTGGTAATACAAATAAGATTACAAACATACTAATTATTGCTCCTCTAGCCATTAATGTACATAGAGAACTTACCATTTCCAGTTTAGATATAATGCCAACTCCAGCTGTAGCCCCAAAGAATGTCAAAGCGCTAGTAATAATTGATCTAGCCGAGCTTTGAACAGCTATTCTCATAGCATCCATTTTGTTTGATGAAATCTCAAGTTCTTCTTTAAATCTAGAGGTTAATAATATAGCATAATCCACTGTAGCACCTAATTGTATTGTTCCTATCACTATTGAAGCTATGAATGGAATTACACTTCCTGTATAGAAAGGAATACCTAAATTTATAAATATAGCAAGCTCAATAGCAATAACCAAAATTATCGGCAAACTTAATGACATAAATACTAGTGCTATAATTATAAATATAGCTACTATAGATGCTATACTAACATTTTTAAAGTCTATATCCGAAATTTTGATTAAGTCATTAGTCAACGGAGCTTCTCCACTTACTAATCCATCAGAATCATATTTTTTTACTATGTCATTTATTTTTACAAGTTGTTCCTTTACCTCATCTGTTGCTGCTTTATATTCTGAGTTTACTACAAAAAGCTCATAGCCTCCTGACCTTATCTTTTCTAATAAATCTTTTGGTACAAAACTCTCTGGTACCCTTGGTCCTAATATTTTCTCTAGGGCAATTACTGAGGATACGCCCTCTACCTGTTCTAGTTCATCAGCCATAGCTTTAACTTTATAGTTATCTAAGGTATCTTTAATCAAAATCATGTTTGTAGATGTCATTCCATAGTCGTTCTTCAACTTATTAGTGCCTACTATTGATGGTAAATCCTTTGGAAGAGACTCATCTAAATTGTAATATACTTTAGCATTAATCTTACCTATAAACGCAGGGATAAATACTAAAATTCCTATTATCACAAAAGCTTTATGGTGCTTTACCACAAATTCAGAAGTCTTCTCAAAGGTTGGTAGTAAAGTTTTATGTTTATATTTATGAATAACTCTATCAAATGTAAGAATTAAAGCAGGTAAAATAGTTACTGTACATATAACTCCAAGAAGTACTCCTTTAGCCATAACCAGTCCTATATCTTTACCAAGAGCTAAATCCATTGTACAAAGAGCTAAAAATCCAGCTATTGTAGTTAATGAACTTCCTGCTACAGAAGTCATTGTGTTTGCTATAGCATTTGACATAGCTATTACTTTGTCCTTTTGAACTTCTCTTTCTTCATCATATCTGTGAAGTAAGAAAATTGAGTAATCCATAGTTACTCCAAGTTGCAATATTGCTGATAGAGCCTTAGTTATATAGGATATCTCTCCAAAAATAATATTACTTCCCATATTATAAATTACTGCAATTCCTATACTCCCTAAGAATATAACTGGTATTACCACTGAATCCATAGTCAGTGCTAGAACTATTAAAGATAATACTACTGCTATTAATACATAAAATGGAGTTTCCTTATCTGATAAGTCCTTAGTATCTTTAACTATTCCAGCCATCCCACTTAGAAAACTTTGTTCTCCAGCAACCTTTCTTATATCTTCTACAGCATTTTGTGTAATAATATTAGCACTACCTTCCTCTAACATTATTACCATCATAGTTGAATCCTTAGCATAAAATACATCTTGTATGCTACTAGGAAGTATATCCTTAGGAATCGGTGAATCCAAAACATCATTAATCCACAGTACCTTTTGTACTCCTTGAATTTTTTCCACCTTTTCCTTTATTTTTACTACATCCTTATCTTCCATACCTTCTACTATAAGCATACTAAGTGATCCACAATCAAAATCTCTTTTTAGAATCTCTTCTGCTCTTACAGTTTCTAAATCATCTGGTAAATAGCTTAGTATATCATAATTAATTTTAGTCTTAATAAACCCTAATACAGATGGAATAAGTAATAAAAATGCTAAAACTAAAATTATAACTCTGCTCTCAGCTATCTTCTTAGATATTTTTGTCATAGTTTGTGCCCATCTCCCTTTCCTTAATATCCCTCAATTCTATACCGACCAGTCAGTTTCATCAATTGTCATTTATCTTCATTTTTTAGATTTTATGAACTTTTAAACGTTTTCATTGTATCTTATCTCAATTTTTCTTCACTTTTCATGGTACTACATCTTTTAAAAGTAATATTTTTACAACAATGAATTTCTAATCATCAATTCCTTCAATAAAAATCAACCTTTTCCTTTATTACTTAACTATACCCATTGTAAATAGCCATTCTTATTTCATGATAAATTTCAGAAAATTGAACCTTTTTTTCTTATATGTAGATATCTTCATTAAAAGGAAAAATTACATTAACAAATTATTTACTTATTAATATTTAGTAACAATAGATACTTAATATTAAAATCTATTTGCTTTGTAAAATAGCAAGAATTAATTTCTTGCTATTTACATACACTACATTGCTAAATCTATAAGAGAAGATTTAATTATTGGCATACCTTTTTCATTTTCCCCTTCTAATACCCCATAAATCCTAACTACATCTCCGTCTGATATTTTTAAACTTTTAAAATTAAGTTTTCCTAATTCCCATGTAACTACATAAGACTTGGCCTCTTCTCCTTCATCTTGTGTGATTATGAAATTAGCTTTGTCCATATTATCTCCTAAAGAATCTATTGAAGATACAACTCCTACTGCAAATACTTTTTCTCCTTTTAATTCTTCACTTTCTACTTGTGAACTTTGAACTTGTATTGCAGTATCTCTTATATCTATGTTTACATTATTATCTTCTACTTGCTCCTCAATTTGAGTTGTATTTCCTTCATCTTTGTTAGAGTTTTTAATAGACTTATTGCATCCTACCATGGAAGTAACGGCAATACCTAAACACATTATAATCAACAATACTTTTTTCATTTTTTCATCTCCTATATTCTCTCTATAAACTATATATATCAATATCAACATGAAAATAATACATTATTTACAAAGATAAATTATTTTTATCTATATTCTTCATAAAGTATCCCATATCTATAGGAATCATTCCATATAGGTTCTCCATCTAGAGTTCTCTAGAAAAACATATCTTAAAGCATATGTCCCTCTCTCCTCATATATAATCTCTCCAAAAGCTTCTATGAAGATTCATTCTTCACATTTACCCTGCCACTATTCTATGACATTTCTTCTCCTCAAACCCATATTTTAATATTATCCTACACGCTTCTGTTGCATATCCTTGTTCATAAAATTTAGGATTAAAAACATAACCTAACTCCCACCGCTTGATTAACATACTTTTGTATATTTCCTATTATTCCCATAATAGATTTTATACTAAATTTAAAATAAATAAAAATAAGGCTAGTAAGACTTTCATTAGTCTACTGCCCTTAATTTCACTATTGTAAATTATATAAATTTATTTTATAATTAAAACATTTTTAGTTTAGCTAATTTAAAAATTCATCTTGAAAATATGATAGTAGCACTTTTAGAATCACTAAGCAATTCCTAATGCTACATTTACCATTTTATTTGTTCTTGTAGATGCTGCTATTATCTTTTCATAGAGTTCATTATCATTATATCCTTGATTTAAATATTTATTTTCATAATACTCAAAAGGTAGATTAGAATTATTAATACTTAATTTTTCTGCCAACATTCTATCTGCCATTAGCTTTCTAGCTTGTGCTCTATACTTATTTCTTAAAAAGTGAGCTTGCTTTGCTTGTTCTTTTATTGATAATGATTTATCTATTTCATTAATAATATTTTTATCACGTTTATTATACCATATTCTTACTTCTAAATTGTCTAATTTCCCTATTAATTTCTTGTATCTATTAAAATTATTTGCTGTTCTTACCTCTTTAACCTTTCTTACATATTTCATTTTTCTTTCTTAATTATTATATCATATTTGTTAAAATCTATCAAACCGCATCTTTATATACCCCTTTTAATCATATCACCTATAATCTTAATTCCTCCAAACCCGCATGAATAAAACAACTATTTAAATATTTAAATAGTTTCCTATATAAATTATAAAGTCCGTTAACATTCATTTGATCACTTCTTTGTGCTACTTATAAATATCTAATAGAGTTTCTTTTAACAGCTACATATAAATTTTAAAACTTTGCTTCTTCTAGACCTTCAATATACAGACATAGGCTATTCTTCTATTCATAAGTATGAAATTAGTATCAATCCTAATAATGAGAGCATAAAAGTATTTCTAATAAACTTAACATCTATATTTCATATTTAAAAGACTAGGTCTCAGTATAATTAACCTAATCTTTACTCATATAAAATACAATCCTATTAAAATTCTATATGTTGTATTTTTTTACTACTCTTATACTCCTTGGAGATTCTCTTTTTCTTGTTATATATCCCTTTTCTTCAAGCTTATTTAAATGTGCATGAACTGTAGATGTAGATGTTATACCTACAATATCACATAACTCTCTAACTGTTGGTGAAATACTCTCCATCTGTACATATTCATTTATGGCATTAAGAACTATCCTTTGCTTTTTAGTCAACATTTTATAACCCCCTATAAATACATTTTATCAAACATTTGTTCCCTTTTCAATTATGTGTTTATAAAAAGACTAATAAATATTTTACTCCCTACTAGCCTTAAATATTATTTACCTAACTTCTTACAATAATCTATAGCCTTATCTAATGTTTCCTCTCTATTCTTACCCTGTATAAGTACATTTGTATGTCCACTCTTATTCTTAGCTTCTCCTACTGCAATAACTGTTTTATATTGTCCGTAATGTGCATATGGTCTTAAACAGTTTATTGTTGGACAGTTTAACCTATCTGCCATTACCTCGGCTATAGCTTGGTCTGTTGCATTTGAATATTGTATAATATAATCCATTTTCTTTTCTTCTTTGCTATCTGTATTAGGTTTTGGTTTTGTTGGTTTAGATGTATTCGCTTTAGGATTAATTAATCCAGGATAATTAACATAGCAATAGTTCATATCTACATTCCCACTAATACCATTTACTCTTCCATCACTAGCATATTGCCACATATCATGTTTACCTTTATAATTACAAGTTGTATTATATTGAGCCACCCACTTAACCCACTTATTAAACCTAGCATCTGTTAGTTTATTATTAAACCAAGATGTATTTGCATAAATCCCAGCCCAATAACCAGCCTTTTCTATAGCATTGCAAAATACCTCTGCCATATCTGCTATAAGTTTATTAGAGCACTTCCCTGTAGTTCTTGCATCTTCTAAATCATAATAAACTGGATAATCTAATTTATAACCTTTTAATAATCTTAATACATGATCCGCCTCACACTTAGCTTGAACTGTTGATGTTGCATAAGAATAAATATAAACTCCAAATTGTATTCCAAGTCTTGTACATTCCTTAGCATTTCTATGGAATTGCCTGTCATCCTGGCTTGTTATGTTATCACCATATCCTATACTTAAAATTGCATAATCTATTTGACTTTTAACTTTATTCCAGTCTATGTTCCCTTGGTGGTGCGATACATCTATACCTCTTAATTTCATAATCAATTCCTCCTTAGATATAAAAGAGTGAGATTGCTCCCACTCTGTAAACTACTTATTAATTTGTTTTATAAGTTGATTTGTATAAACACTAACACCTACTACTAGAACACCTTGAATTATAGCATTTATATCAAAGCCCATAAGTGCTATAGCTAGACCTATACCTATAGGTAATAGTATTAATGGTATATATTTATCTTTTATTCTTTCTGTACCTTTTAAAATCATACCTATAATATAAAGTACTGGTATTAAAATTAAAGCATTTTCTGTAATGTAATTAATAATCTCCATAATTATATCTCCTTCCTATTTAAATAAATTAGTTTGAATTGCATAAAAAAAGAACCCTAGCAAACTTGTAGCCATAAGTCCTATTAACCAATTTATACTCTTTGTCTGTGCTTCAAGCTTTTCGCAGAGATTATCCATCTTAACATCTGTAGCAGCTCTTCCTCTTTCAAGTTCATCAATGCGCTCACTATGATTATTAATTCTTTTCTCATGTACTTCTAATTTATGTTTTATCAATTCATCATTCATATTTCACCTTCCTAATTTAAAACTTATACCTATAATTATTTCTATTATTTATATACAAACTCTATACATATAATTGATTTATATACTTCTTGTGTTATTGTTGATATATTCATACTTAAATATTTTACTACTACATCTTTTATTTTGTGTGATATAAGTAACTCCCCTCGCAATTATCTAAATAAAAATAGCATACAAGAGCTGTAGATATACTTGCACTAGCATTCAAAAGTCTATCCAATAATACTTTAACTATAAATATAACAGATTTTTCTAACAACACCTTTAAATACAACATCACCTTACACTTTCTTGTAATATAAACTCATATTCCTAATCTAGAATAATTCTTACAATATTTAATGTTCCTAATAGCCATATTATTCTAATTCCTATGCCTACTAATATAATCTTTATATAATTTTTGCTTCAATTATATATATCTTTTAACTATACTTATATACTTTATTTTCCGTCCTCTCACACCACCATGCGTACCGTTCGGTACACGGCGGTTCAATAGAATTACCTACATATTAAATAACTTTCAGTTAATGTTATAAACCCTTGTTCTTTTAGCTAGTTGTTAGATAATATTATTGCTAAAACAGAGCTGTTGGAGATTCTCCAATAGCCTTTTCTTGTGTTTGCATATCCCCACGCTTTGAAGCTATCTAATCCTAATTTAACTAGATTATCATGTTTTGTTTTAATTTTCTTCCACTGCTTCCAATAGCATAGGCGTAGCCTTCGTCTTAGCCATTTATCTAACTCTCTTAACGTACCTTTTAAATCTGCTAACTTAAAGTAATTAATCCAACCAATTATTATTTGTCTTAATTTTACTGCACGATATTCCATGCTCATTGCATTGCTTCGCCCAGTAATTTTCTTAAGCGTAGCTTTTAATTTTTCAATGGATTTACTGTGTACTCTTATTCCCATCTCATTTTTCTTGTTATAAAATGAGAATCCTAAATACTTTAACTTCCACGGTCTATCGACCTTACTTTTGTCCTTATTCACTTTGAGTTTTAAATCTTCTTCTATGAACTTTGTGATACTATACATTACTCTTTCTGCGCCCTCTTTGATTTAACATATATATTACAATCATCAGCATATCTACAGAAATTTAATCCTCGTTTTGCTAGTTCTTTATCAAGTTCATTTAATATGATATTGCTAAGCAATGGAGATAAATTACCTCCTTGAGGTATGCCTTTCTCCGTAGTATTTACTGCTCCGTTCATCATCACACCTGCTTGTAGATATTTTCTTATTAGAAAAATTACCCTAATATCTTTAACCTCTTTATAAACTAATCCTATTAGCTTATCATGGTTTACAGTATCAAAGTATTTCTCTAAATCTATATCAACATCCCACTTATATCCATTATCCATGTACTGTTTACATTTTAGAACTGCTTGATGAGCGCTTCTATTTGGTCTAAATCCATAACTATTCTCAGAAAACTTCTCTTCAAATATTGGGATAAGCACTTGAGCAATGGCTTGTTGTATCCTTCGGTCAACTGCCGTTGGAATTCCCAGTGGACGCTTCTTTCCATTTTGTTTTGGGATTTCTGCACGTCTAACTGGATTTGGTTTATAGCTACCGTCCAATATAGATTGCCTGAGGCTATCGCCATTTTCTTTTAAGTATTGTAGAAGTTCATCTACTTTCATACCATCAATACCATGACTTCCTTTATTAGCTTTAACTCTTTTAAAGGCTTGATTTAGATTGTTTCTATCTATAATCTTCTCTAGCAATCCATTGGAGTATTTAATTTTGGCGTCTTGTCGCTTTTCTAACGTCAATGAAATGCTAGGTGCTCCTACATACTCTTCGAGTTCCACTCTATCCTTCCGTAGGTAACCTTCTCTATGAAGTTGTCTGCTTTCATCACATTTCTTTGTGTTCTTCAAAGTTTCAAAACCTCCTATCGTTCAGTGCTTCCACTCGCTTTCGCGATTAGCGAGAGTACTATGACCTCTGCTGACTTCTCAGACTTCAGCTATGTATCACTACATAGGTTATTGCTTCAAAATTCATTTCTACAATGTATATCTAAGACCTCCCCAGGTAAGAACATAATCTTTCTCTCCATCTATCTGCCACATTTACATTACCTATTTTCGAGTAGTTATTGGGCTTTAGTTTGATTATCAACCTCACCCATAGGTACTGCCTTATATGTAGTTTCTGTTCGTCAGACCAGAGATTTGCCGCTGACTTCCTTCAGATTCCACCTCACGGTGGACACCCTTGTCTTAAGCTATACACTTACCACTACTAGGTCATGTTATGGACTTTCACCCTTAAGATTACGCCCATGCTGGGCGCACTAAGTAAAAGAGACTAGAATTAAATCTAATCTCTTTTCTATTAAATCATTTCACAATATCAGTCTATTGTTGCTGAACTTGTTTTATTGCTACTATTTCATTATACTCTTCCTTGGTTATTTGATTCTTAACAACTCTAGCTTGAAGATACTCTTCATCAGCTTTTCTCATAATCCACATATTTTTTAAAAAATTATAAAAAGGATTCATCTATATCACTCCCATCATTAATTTTTCAAGAGCTTCCATTCTTTGCTCTAGTGAAGGTTGTTGAGGTGTAGTATCTGATGGCTGATTTTCTAAAATAAATTGATATTCTTCATCTGTAACTTCTCTGACTTCAACCTCTTCACTTGTAAACCCACAATTTAATGCATTTTGAAGTTCTGTTTCTATATTACTAAAAGATGATGAAACTATTATTTTATTAGTAGACTTTTCTATTGCAATTATCATTTTTATCCTCCTATCCTAATGCTTCAATAATCATCAATATTGTATCTTCCGGCAATGCTCCATAGACTTCCCAAATAAGATTAAAACCTATATCCGTAAATTTACACGTTGCTCTATTGTATGTGTTGCCTGAGTGTAACATTATAATTCCCATAGTATTACTGTTACCAGCTAAAGTTCCATTTCCGTAACGATATAACGTAGCGTAACCAACACCATTATAAACTCCATCACTATCATAATCAGGTTTATTTTTTAGCGTTGCATGTATTCTTAAAAATTTTGGCTTAAATCCCAAATCAAAACCTTGTGTTCCAACCGTATTGATTACTCTTGAAGATATTCTTACAGTTTTGTTCTGAAGTGAAACGATACTGTTTTTCATTGAACCAATACCATTTAAAAACACATCTCTAAACGGATAAGTTTCACTTCCTATGTTAATCTGATTTGCCTGAGATGTGATTGGTCTAATTAATCTTTGCCCACTATCATTTCCAATTACAATCTGACAAGATGCTAAACTGCCACCTCCGTCAGAACAAAGTTTCATATGTGTTCCGGTACCTTGAATTGTTTGGAACCCTGCTTCATCAGTGTACAGAGTAAGATTACCTATCTTTCCACCATTGTTAAAAAAATTTATAAAATCTTCCAATTTTGAAGTGTGTGTATCAATCTGTTTCTGCAAATTTCCAGCTGCATCAGTACTTAACTGATCTTTAACATGTTGAAACCATACTTCAAAGGAGTTATTATATTGAGCAAATAAATCCGTAGTATCTATATTTTGCATTGGATTATATACATAACCACAATATTCTTGTATAGGTCTCAAGTCTGTTATATTTGCTTGTACTATTTGAGTTGTCCCCTTTTTAACTAATACATCTGCAAGTCCTAATTCCCATATATCATCATCCCTTTGTAAATCAGGTGCTGAATAAGAAGTAGTTCCATAAGCACCCTTTTTTACTTCTATAGATATTTTTCTATTTATCCTATCTAACCTTGTTACAATTCTATCTATTCTATTTAAATCTGAGCTTGCTGGCTCAAGAATTATTTCTCCATCAAAATTATCATAAGCATAATAACCGTTTATAAAACAGCTACCTGCTTTTACTTTCAATTTCATCAAGTCATTAACCATTACCTGAAAATTATTTGATGGATTGGCATATACCCCATTACTTAAAAATTCACTATGATATTTTGCAAAATATTCTTCATCCACAGCCCTATCATAAATAGGAAGCCCACTTTCGTCTATATCTACAATTTCGCTAGGAAATATTCCACTTATAATTGACATTTTATTTCACCTCTCTATTTAATTTTTGCATTATTGTTTTTTCTTCTTTACCAAATACTATAGAAATATCGTGCTTATTATTTTCATACACTTCAGTTATTTCAGTTATTCGCTGATTAACTACTATACCTAATTCATTATCTATATAACTACATAAATCACCTAAATCATAATCTACTTTATATTTAAGATTAGATATAGAATTGACTGTGGTATTAACATTTTCAACAATTCCATATTCATATAGTTTTTCAATCCCCTTTTGATATAACACTTTTTTATACTCCTCTAGTGTCAATTCATCTTGTTTATCTCTGACTTCAAGGAAAATCTCTCTACGCTCATTACCATTGGTTAAATCTATAGCAGTAATTACTTTAATACCGCCCTCTCCTTCACCAACTACATAAGCAAAGTTTTTATACTCTTTATGGTTATACTCGTAGGTAGATGTAGAGATATTCTCATATTCATCACTAAATACAACAATTGAATTTAAACTTTGATTTTCAGTTCTATCTATTCCTTGCCACACTTCAAAGTACATCTTATTCTCCTCATAGTTATATTTAACTCTTATAGATGACTCTTGAGTACTTGTAATATCATATATTTTTTCGCATAGATTTTCATACCCTACTTGCAATGCAATGCCTGTGCCTACTCCATTAACATTACCTAATTTAAGATTATTTATGGGTTTATTAGCAATTGCAAAGTTATTTACAAGATTTCTAACTATATTTTCTACTGTTCCATTCAAATTTTGTATTTTATCTATAACTCTGTAACTAAGTAAAGCCTCTATAAATCTACCTTTAATAGTGCATTGACTATCTTCATTTATATAAGAATAAGTTTCTATAATTCCAACTTCTCTAAAGCTAGAACTATAAATATACTCTCCCCTTCTTAATAGCTGAAAATATTTTGAATCTATATATAACTCATACTCCCCAACATTGTAATATCTTCTAGTCCATATAAGAGATGTGAAACCATCTATAAATCCTATTGGTTCAAATTTGTTATTTAGTATAATTAGTTCTACCATATCCTACACCCCAAAGAATTCAGCTGTCCACTTTGGATAAACATTAAGATTTGTATATCCTTTATCAGCACTATATTTTAATATATTTTCTCCTACCTGCATGTCAATAAAAGAGCTAGAACGATCCATTTTTTGAGAAATATTTTTCCCATTTAGTTCTATCCTCTTAGTACCTTTATTCGTATTAATTGTGAGAATATCACCAGGCATCAAGTCCACTACTATCCTTAAAAATTTTCCTGTAGTTAAGTTTTCTATCTTTGGATTGCTCACCTCACCCTTTGCCATAAATGAGATAATTAACCCTGTATCTTTATCTCCATTATTAATTATTGTAGCCTCTTGTCTCAATACTTTAGCCGACATAATCATACCCCTTGCTGGAATAGTGAAAGGTACAGTAATACTATTAATTTTACCAGCCATATTTTTACTAAACTCTCTCTCATCTTTAAAAAATGGATTAGGACATATCAAATTAATAATAAATTTAAGTGGATCATATAAATTCTCTCTACTATCTTTAAAACCTGCTACCTCATAATTAATTACCCTCTTAACTCCAGAGTAGTTTACATACAACTTTCCAGTCAAATAAGGATTAAAAAATCTAATTAGGTTTTGTCTTCTAGTTTCTGTATCCTCTGTTGATGGATATTCTGCTGTAATAGTTATAAGTCTTGATTCTACTCTTTTACTTTTAACAGTGCCACCATCAAATTGTGCATTATTTACAATATCTACACTATATTCTGAGCTAGAGATTCCTTCTATATTTATTAATTTGTATAATTTATCCTTACCAATCTCTAAAATCTTGCCATTACATTCTAATTTAATATCTATATACTTATCCAAATGCAAGCTCCTTTCTTTGTATTTTTATTGCTCTCGCAACTTCAGATGGTGATTTTACTGGTTGATATATATTAATAATCTCATTAACACCGTTATCATTATTATTTACTATGGAATATGGTGTTTCCATAGCAGCTCTATAACTAGAGTTCATTGCCATATTGCCGGAAACTTTAGTAGTTTCAAAATCAATTGTAGCTTTCATTTTTCTTGTTAGATCTTGTAAATTGCCCCCTACTTCTTTTTCAAGATTTGGAGTTTCTACATCAATACCTACACCAATACCTTTAATAAGGTTTTTACCTATCATATCTCTAAATAGAGTTGATGGTGAGTGAATTCCAAAAAAGTCTTTAAATCCATTTGCTATACTACTGGCTACATTTCTTACTGTATCAACTACTGCACTAACCCCTGCTATAAGACCATTTTTTAAACCCTCCAAACAGTTTGTACCAATTTGTTTCCAATCAGCTTGAGCAAAAGCTCCTATAATTGCAGCTATTATAGTGGGTATATTACCTATTAACGTAGGAATTGCTATAATGAGTCCCTGTATTAGAGCCATTATTATTTGAATTGCCGCACTTATAATTGCTGGCAAATTATTTATAACTGATAATACTATTCCATTTATTATCTTTGGTATTTCCATAATTAATTGAGGTAATGCTCCAATTATTCCTTGTATTAAAGCCATTATTATTTTAATAGCTGCATCTATAACTTGTGGAAGATTTGTTATGATGGTATTTACTATATTTAATAATGCTTGTACAGCCATTGGAATTAACTCTGGTAACATTGCTGCTATTCCATTAATGAGTGCCACAAGAATATCTATACCACTCTGAATTATAAGTGGTAAATTTTCTCCTATAGATGTAATAATAGTTGTTATGGCTTGCATTACTAGTGGTATTAACTCTGGTAACATTGCTGCTATTCCATTCATAAGTGCTAAAACAATTTGAAATCCACTTTCTATAATTAATGGTAAATTTTCTGTTATCAATGTCATAATACTTATAATAGATTCTTGTACTAAAGTTATTAACTGTGGAATAGCTCCTACTAATCCTAATAACAATTCAGATATTAAAGTAATTCCTAGCTCAAATATATTAGGTAACATAGAAATAATACCTTCAGCTAATTGTATTATTATTTGTATTGATGATTCAGCTATTGCTGGCATATTTTCTTGAAATCCAGTTATTAATGATTCTATAATTGAAACTGCTACTTCCATGAATTCAGGAGCCTTGTCAGCTATTCCTGTAATTGCCTGGGTAAATACGTCTCCAACACTACTTGCAAGTCCTTTAAATCCACCTTCATTAAATGCTGAAGATAATTGTCCTATCATATCCGTTGCTGAATCTGTTATTTCTTTTAACGGGGCATCTACGCTATCACTCATATCTTTTCCAAGACTCATTAGTGAGCTTTTAAATATTGTAACTCCACGGCCTAATCCATCTTCCATGGTTGCTGCTGACGCATTTAAGTCTTCTATTTCTTTTCCTGCATTTTTACTAAAATCTGCTATTTTAGATACCCCTTGTGCAAACTCTTTTCCAGCTTTAATTCCATAAGAGCCAACTTTTCCAATAGCTTTAATAGTCCCACTAAAAGCAGCTGATGTAGCCTTACCAATTTTTGATGATATACTTTTAAATGCATCTACTCCGGCTTTACCAACAGTATTAGCTATCTTCCCAAATGCTCCCTTTCCTGATATTCCAACATCAGAACCAATTCTTTCAAAAGCTTTTCTACCATAATCTATAGTTGAAGATGCCATTTTTAACCATCTTGTTTCTTTTATTGAGTCTGTCACTATCATTGCTGAAAGTTTAATATCGGTTTTTAGTGTATTAAAGATTCTTCTTATTTTTTCTGAAAGTCCTCCTACTTTTTCTTCAAAAGTTTTCGCTATCGACTCAAAGAAACTTATCTTAGAAAGCCCTTTATTTAACCCTTGTCCAATTTTACCTATAGCAACAGAGTTAGCCTTAATTATTTCTTTTCCTGCTGCAGTAACTAATTTAGAAATAATTTTTGTACTTTTCTCTTTAGTTTTTTCACCTTCTGATTCTAAATTTTCTAATATACTTTTTAATGTTGCATTTATCTCTTCGTTTATACTTGTATTTGACATAATATCACCTGCCTTTTATAAAGCAGGCTATGGCTCACTACTCTATGGTGTGGCTCTAAGCTCTGGCTTTTCTATTTTTATATTTATTAACCTCTTACATCTACTACATTTTATTTCTCCTTTGATGTAATCAGCTTTAATTAACAATTTATTGCAAAATGGACATTTTACTTTTACTATGCAAATCACCTACCTTTACTAATAAAAAGTGCCTAGTTTTATAAGCACTTTTTATTAGTTTTTATAGTTAGAATACTAAAATTAAAGTATCCCCCTTAAGTCTCCATTTTCCATAAGAGCATTTTCAATTTCTGTAATCTTTTGTTTCTTAGATTTACTCATTGGAATAGCATGAATCCTCTTCATATTACTATAAAAATCCTTTTGTTCTTTGCTCATATTGGTATTTATAGTCATAGATCTGTATCCCATAATTTTTACTATTTCATTGTCTTCCTTTAGAGCTCTAAACATAGCTCTAAATTTCCACCAATGAAAGTATTCTATATCCTGAAGATCTATACCATATTGAGCGAAAAAAGCAGAGTATATATAGTCATCATCATAATCAAAGCAATATGCTCTTGTATCCTTTCCCATAGATACTCTACTATTTCCTGAGCTAGTTCTTTCGCCAATATCTTTTCCACCTCTATAAAACCAAAGGATTTGTTTAATCGCTTCTTCTAAATTATCTGGTATTACTGGATAATATAGAAGAAGAGCATTATATATCTTTTCTTTATCATCAAGCTCATCATCCTGCATCATTATCTCAAACAAAATGGATGTACGAAAATCGTAATTAATCTTATATTCTCTATTATCTATTTCAACTTTTCGAGGTAAAACATCAATTAAAATATTCATTATTTTTTAGAACGCCTTTGAACTCTATTAGAAGAATACTTATTAGCAATGAGTTCAATTTCTTTATTTTTCTCATTTATGCCTGTTATTAGAATCTCAAAAGCCTTTAAACATTCGAGTAAGTTAACTTTATCTCCAAATACTCTTTCATGAGTACCTTGTCCAAAAAGTTCATCAAAAACATTAAAGATGGCTTTGCACTGAGTTCTTATCCCTTCTCCAATTGACATACCCTTTGTTTCTTCTTCTATATTCATTACTTTTTTTATTGCTTTATCATATTTTTCTGCAACATCGGCATCAAATATATCTAATTCTAGCTCAATTCCATTAATATTCATTAAATATTCCTCCTACTAAATTGCAGTAAATGTTTTTGTTGCAGTATTGAATGTACCTTCTATAAAATCTCCTACTGCATTTAAGTTTCCTGATACTACAATAGTTTCTCCGCCTGCTCCAGCTAATCCAGCAACTTCACAACTTACTATAAATTTTCTAGCCTTATAAGTATTCTCACTTCCTTCTATTGGTTGAAATAGTTCAACTTTAACATAGTCAAATTGTGCATCTGCCCCTGTAAGATGATTTCTTCCAACATTATATAATGCCATTACTGCCCCTTCACTTTTAATTAAATCTGATGTGAATGGGAATTGTGTTTGGTATGACTTAATTGTAGTTGAAGATGATTTATCGTTAATATAAACTTTAGTATCAAGTTGAGCTGCTGGATTTTCATCTAATGTATTAAATCCAGCTCCCATTAATTCATATTTTTCTACACCTGTTGATTCACCTATATTTATATAATCTGCTATTTGATGTCTTTGTATTGATTCTCTACTCATTATTTTTTCCTCCTTCTTGGTAATATACCAATCTACATTCTATTTTATATTGTGCTTTATCTAGATTTTTTTCGAAAACATAACCACTTGTTAATGCTTCTATTTTTTGTGCCACTCTCCCATTATCTAATACTGGTAGATTATTAAGCTCTGATTGAAGTTCCAGCCACTTAGCAAAGTTTTCATAGAATTTACTATTAGCTATATTTTGTACTACATCTTGTCCGCATACTTCCCTACTAACAAACATGAAACAGTATTGTCTAAGACTAGTTCCATCA
The DNA here is from genome assembly GCF_002477055.1 of Clostridium sp. UBA7503. Lineage (NCBI taxonomy): Bacteria > Bacillati > Bacillota > Clostridia > Eubacteriales > Clostridiaceae > Clostridium > Clostridium sp. UBA7503. Next base: position 72,407 of record NZ_DLNT01000018.1, on the reverse strand, counting down.
ATATACTTTTTTAAAATTTGTTCTCTAGGAAGTTCTTCTATCATATAGGATACTGTATTTTCACCTAAGTAATTAATATTAATACCATCATTAATATTTGCTAGATAAGGACAGGTTCCTATATATTCTTTGATACTTTCTACTATATTCATTTCTACCTCCTCTACTGATTTATATATTTTCAATATCTATTAGCTATTTATTAAAATCATTGTCACAGTTTAAGAGCTTTGGTTACTAGTTTTTAAAATTGAATTAATTTATCTACACCTATTTAGCTAATTAAATTTAAATATATATTTTTACTTACTTTAAATTAGAGGCTATTCTTTCTTTTTAAATTATCCTAATGTATTTCAAAGAATTTATAAATCTTAATATGAAAGTCACCGCATTATTATCACCCCTTTCCTTTAGCTTCATTTCTTATTTGTTAATAAAACTTTTTAACCATAACTCATAGTGATAAATTAGTAATCTAAACTTTATTATTCTTATTTTAAAATTAAAAACTAATTCATTATCTTAAGACTCAACTTTTAATAACTTATCACCACTGCGATGATATTATTCTAGCACCTCTTTAAACCAATTATATAAAGAGAGTTTAAAAGGAATTTATAAAGAATTTAAAAAGAATATATTTGCAAGAGATTTGATAGCTTTTGACTTTATTGCTGATACATATTCTTCTGTAATATAAAGCTTTGCTGAAATATTTCTATTGCTTTCCTTCTGAAAATATCTCATTTCAATAATACTTCTTTCTCTATCTGTAAGAATTTCTAGAGCATTTTCAATCTTTTTTATTTCAGCTTCTTTAACTTTTATAGCATAATTTAATCTATTAATTTCAGCCTCTTTTCTTATTATCATATTTTCCACTGTTGAAGTAATCTTATTAGTTTTTCCTGTCTTCTCCACGTAATTTACACCACTTCCGTCATCATACTCATTTTCTAGTAACTCTATATCTAATTTTATATTTTTAATTTCTGCTTTCGTTTGATTAAAGTTATAAAGCATAGTTTCAATTTTTTTATTCATATTCATATTTATCCCCCTTGAATTTAATTCAATTTTTATTATTTATTCTTGAAATATTATATTGATTTAAATTCAATATAATATTTCATTTGTTAAAGACATATTTCAGCCTAAACTCCATTTATAACACGATTCACTATTATTGATTTATTTATCTAAATATACTTCATTTCTTATGTAACCCCCCATATTTGAATTTAATTCAATATTTATATTTTAATTTTATTGAATTAAATTCAAATTGTCAAGTCGTATTGAACTTTTTTTGATTTTATTTCAACTTGTGTTGATTTTACTTCAAATATGGTTATAATATAATTATAGGAGGTGTAAATATATGAATACACTGGGTATTAGGTTAAAAGAACTTCGAAAAAAACATGGATTAACACAAAAATCATTAGCAGATATCCTTTTAATAGATAATAGCTCAATTTCTAAATATGAGAATGATAAAGCAATACCGGAAAATGAATTGCTTCAAAGAATTGCCGATTTTTTTTCTGTATCTGTAGACTACTTACTTGGTAGAAGTGATATATCATCACCTAAAAAATCAACTTTTGATGATTTAGAATTAAATCCCAAAGATAAAAAAGATATTGAAAAAATTTTTAACAGTACCTTGGAGTCTTTAGAAAATCAAGAAGGACTTATGCTTTCGGGTAATCCTATTAATGATGAAGACTGGGAACTATTAAAATCTGCTATTCAAAATGGAATTGAGTATGCTAAGAAAATGAATAAGATAAAATATACCCCTAAAAAATATAAAAAATAATTTTAAACTTTATTTCGTAAAATTTAATGATGTTTTGGGGGGAATATAATTTTGGAAATTTCAAATTTAGTAAATAACTTAGTAAAAAAATATAAAACTAATGATCCTCGAGAATTATGTGATGCTCTTGGAATAAATGTTATGTACGAAGATTTAGGGTCTATTCATGGATTTTATCAATATGCTCCAAAAAATAAAATAATTCACTTAAATATTAGATTAAGTGAAATTGATATGTTATTTACTTGTGCTCATGAACTTGGCCACGCTATATTGCATAGTAATTTAAATATACTTTTTCTAGAAAGTAAAACTACTCAAGTTAAAGGTAAATATGAAATGCAAGCTGATCAATTTGCAGCTGAGCTATTGATTGATAAATCAATACTACTTAATTATGAAGGTTTATCCATAAACACTATTGCTAAATGCGAAAATATAGATATAAAATTTTTAAAACATAAATTTTTATATAAATGAATTATTAATAGTTTATTAATAAAACCATCAAGATATATTTAATCTCATATCTTGATGGTTTCTGTTAAATAGATTTATATTCTAAATTTCATGTATTCTATACTAATTTTTGATTGAAAATATTATCTAACTCTAACTTCCTCACCTTTTTTTGAATTTCTTCTGACTCTAAAATATAAAGTCCATTATCCTTCATTCTCTTAAAGTACTCGGCTCCTGCAAAGGTATATCTATTTCTTCTACCTTCTGTAGTTTGAACCTTTTCATTAGCATAAGCTATAATGTCTCCAGTAGCTAAATTTCTTGGAAGGGTTAAAAGTGGCATTCCAAGCTCATTTCTAACAGTATTATGTCCTGCTAATGAACCAGTTGTTATGGCTTCCGTATGTCCTACAAAAAGTCCGCTTTTTTCTCCAGCACAGAATAAATTATCAAGTCCTACAACTTTCATTTGATTACTTCTTGGTGCAACTGATAAATATCTAATGGAGTTTCCTTTACCACCTGCATATGGATCTACAAATTTTGCCTCTTCAAGACCTTCAATTTTTCTAAGTTTATCTAAGGGATAATAAGAAGTCATTAACTTAGCATGACCAGTATCTAAAAGCACTATATTTTCGGCAAATTCCTTTAGCGCATATTGCTGACAAACCTTTTGCTTTAACTTATCCGTATTTATATCTTCTGTTGGAACCTTTAATACTACTACTCCTGTTTCATCTAACTGTCTTACTATTTTCTCTGATAAACTATCCTTCTCCAACTTGCATGATCCACTGAAAGCACCAAATACATCTTCCTGTCTTTCACCTTTTATATCCTCTATACCTGCTCTATAACTAATACTTACTCTTGGTCCAAAGGCTGGGCATCTTAAGATACACATAGAACAACCATTTCCATAGCGTAAACAATTTCCCATAGGTCCTGTAGAACCAGTAGTTTCTACAAAGGCATCTGCTTCTATATATTCACCATTACTAAGATAAATTCCCTTTATATTAATCCCTTCCATATTTACATCTACTACACGGTTTACAAATCTAATTTTTATTCCCATTCTTTCAATGTGTCTTCTTACTGCTGGCTCTATTCTATTTACATTATAAAGCCATGCATGCTCATGCCCTGGAAAACCTATATTTTTGTGGAGTGTATTAGCATCAGTTATGTTGATTAAATCTCCAGCTCCTAGAGCTATAAGCTCCTCTGCTGCAGTATATCTTCCATTATTCCTCATAATCCCGCCAACATTTCCAAGTCCTAGTAATAAATCTGTTTTTTCAAATATTTCAACTTCAGCTCCGGCTTTACGTGCAGAAATTGCAGCTGCACAACCAGACCAGCCTCCCCCTATTATAACTATCTTCAATACAATCTTCTCCCTTCAAATATATATTTAGGACTGGTTTGCATCTTACACAATCTTCTCAATTTTTCATCATCATTCATAATTGTACAGCAACCACAAACCCCTTCCCCACAACACATTTTTGCATTATTGGAACAAGAGAATTCAATATTCTTATCATAAGCTTCTACTATTTTCATGATTTGATGACTAAGCACATCTGCACTGTCACAATGCACTAAAGCAATATTACCCTTAGTTAAAATTCCTTCTAAAATCTTTCTACACTTACAATCAAGAATTCCACCCATAAGCAATGTATTGGTTTTAATTATTTCTGTAGCATATTTTTTCAATTCCTTTTCTATAAATATTGTATCTAACGTTCCTTCATCAAGAATTACTGTAATTGTGTTTTCATTATTATATAATTTCTCCATAACAGGTACCATAGGTGCTTGACCTATACCTCTACATACTAAAACACAATGATTTCTTTTAATGGTATTCACTGAATCAAGTCCTAAAATTCCATTCCAAAAAGGACCTTTAATTAAAACATATTCATTAATATTTACATCTTTAAGTATGTTTGTTTTAAGTCCCTTTAATTCAATAGCCAAGGTAATAACATCATTTCCCGTATCACTATCCATAACACAAATCGGAGTATCAAAGGCTTGTTCACAATCCTCTTTTCTAATAAATACAAAGGAACCAGGACCAACTAATTCGCTAGCTAGTTTTTGAGTAACTTTAATCTTTAATATCATAAGCTTTTCATTTATTAGTTCTTTATCTATAATTTGAAATCTTTGATGTTTCCTTCCTTCCTTTGCCTTAAAATTGTTTTGCATAAATTCCTGATATATACATACTCCATTCCAATTTACGCAATCACAAAAGTCTTTGCCATCTAGGTGAGAACAAAGAATGCAATTTCCTGACTCAGCTAAATGACATGGACAGTATTCACTTCCACAATCTATACAGTTATATGGTTCATAGCCCATTACCTGTGCCTCCAAAATTACTATATTACCAGAATATTTCACAATAAGTTATTTGCTACTGTTTCCATGAAAAAAACCAAGGTTTTTTACCTTGGTTAATATTATTTATTCTATTCATCTTTATTCATCATGTATTTAATGTAATCCCATATTCCAATTTTTTCAATATCTTCTTTGGGATGAAGGGTTATTGCATATTTAGAGTTTAATTCATTGGTTATAGTAAGTATTCCTATATCATCTGTAGTTCTAATTGGTGTAGTTAACTCATAATTAGGTATAACAATATCTTTGACTATTTTTTCTTCCTTTCTAACAGGGAACATTAAATCTTCTTCAGCAACTAATGGTATTCCATTTTCTTTTCCCTTAACTTTTATATCTCCTATAATTTCACCAGCTTCGATAATCTTTTTATACTCATAATTATCTTTTACATATTCATAAATTCTCTGACTTTCTTTCCATCTTGGAACACAATTTAATGTTACTACAATTATTTCATTTTTATCTAGTTTAAAGGAACTAACAAGACATTTTCCAGCCTGTCCTGTATATCCAGTCTTAACTCCAGTACAATTAGGCTCTGAATATAAAAGTTTGTTTATATTATTAAATTGTTTTGTAAATTCTATTCCTTCTTCTCCCGTGATTAATTTAGTAGATACAATTTTATTAAATTCTTCAATCTCCTTAGCTTTTTTAGTTGCTATAGCTAAATCATATGCTGAAGAATAATGGGAGTTACTATCTAGACCATGAGGTGATTCAAAATGACTATCTAATAAGCCTATAGATACTGCAAATTCATTCATGACTTCACAGAACTTTTCTACAGTTCCACTAGTTCCTTCTGCAATAGCAATAGCACAGTCGTTACCTGACTTAAGCATAAGACCATATAAAAGTTCTCTTATGGTTACCTTATCTCCAGCCTTATATCCTACTTTAGAGCCTCTTATAGATGCTGCATTTTTAGATATTTCCACAACTCTATCTATATCTCCATACTGTAAAGTAACCAGAGCAGTTATTATTTTTGTTGTACTTGCCATAGGTATAACTTTATGGGCATTTTGATCAAATAAAATAGTTCCAGTAGCTGAATCTATAGCTATTGCAGATACTGCATCTACTCTTATTGGAGCTGCATCTACGTTTTTTATAGGAATACTCGCTATAGTAAATAAAAATATTAATAGAAAACAACATACTCTTCTTTTCATCCTTTTACACTCCCCACTTAAATTTGTGACTTATTCTCAAATAGTTTTATTTTTTTATATACTATGAATATATAAATCATAGTTGGATAGAATTGCAGATATAAAACTATGGAGGTTTAGTATACTAATGAAATATTTTTTATGGATTTTAGCCATAGTTACACTGATCTTATTATTTCCTATTCCAATAAAAATAACACTTATATATGCTAATGAAATTTTTACCTTAAAAATATATAATAAAGTGATAATTCCATCAAAAACTAAAAAAACTAAGGCTAAAAATGAAAACAAATGGAGTGATTATGTAAAAACTCCTAACGAAGAAAAAATTTCAAAATTGAAACTTAAAGATTTAAAAGGAATAATAGAACTCTTTATTAATTCTAAATTTAAATTTACTATACGCACTAAATTTAAAATGGACTACTCTATAGAAGATGCTGCTATAAACGCTATTATTTACGGCTTTTTATATCAAATTACAGCATTTTTTTCAACAATTTTAAATCTATTTTTTAAAGTTAAAAATTTTACTCCTACTATCAATATTAAATATAATGAAAATTTCTTTAAATTTGAAAGTACTAGTATAATTTTTATAAATATAGCAAAAATTATATACATGGTTATTGTAATTTTTTATCACCTTATCAAAGTACGAAAAATTTCTTCCTTTGATAAAGTGAATTTAAAGGAGGAATTTTAAATGGACGGTCATCCAATAGAAAATTTAATGAAGTCAACTATGGAAAATATTAAAAATATGATTGATGTGGATACAGTTATTGGTAATCCTGTAAGTGCACCTGATGGTACCACAATCATTCCAATTTCAAAGGTATCCTTTGGTTTTGCCTCAGGTGGAAGTGAATTTAAGGATACTAACTTAGATTCCTCTAACAGGCATCCCTTTGCTGGTGGATCTGGTGCTGGAATCTCCTTAAAACCAGTGGGGTTCTTAGTAGTACACAAAAATACTATAAGATTTCTTTCCGTGACTGAGTATAATCCATACGATAAGATAATCGATGCAATGCCTCAAGCCATTGATATGATTTCTGGGCTATTTAACAAAGATAAAGTCAATGGTGATAATTATTCTGAAGTCTATAACCCATGTGACCCTTGCGATTAACTCTAAGAAAAAAGGCTATTTAAAAATAATTCACTAATCTTTTTCTAATGTTGAGGATGTACTTTAATACTATAAGTACATCTTCAATATTTATTTAAGATTTAGTTTTTATTTTAAATATAGCCATAATATTATGTGTAATAGTAAAATATATTTATTTTATTATTAGAATTTCTTTTCTTCAATATCCTTTTCCTCTAATTCTACTAGCTCTTCATCTTCAATAAAATTATCTAAAGATGGTAATTCGCCTAAAGATGTAAAATCAAAATGCTTTAAAAATTCGTCAGTAGTAGCATAAAGATTTGGTCTTCCTATAACACTTTTCTTTCCTGATTCCTTTATTAGTCCTTTTTCTACTAAAGTACTAATAGCTCTATCACTTTTAACTCCTCTTATGTCTTCAATCTCTATTCTAGTTATTGGTTGTTTATAAGCAATTATAGACAGGGTTTCAAGAGAAGCTCTAGATAAGGATTGTCTAATATTTGTCTTTAACAGCATTTGAAGATAATCACTATTTATAGGTTTTGTACCAAGTTGATAGGCCTTATTGATACATATTAGTTTTACTCCCCTAGACTCATCTCTTTCATATACCTTTTCTAAAACCTTTAAAAGTTCTGTAGCAAATTCTACTGAACATTCTAAAATACTTGCTATAGTGTCTACTTCCAATGGGTCTCCAGTTACATATAATAAAGACTCTATTATAGAAAAATATCTTTCATATTTAGACTCGTCTATAAGATAATTTAACTGATGTTCTGATTCTTGAAGAACCTCTTCAATTTTATTTCTAGGATCAATATCTATACTTCCATCTTCTTTATTTACTCTACTTAAAATTTTATCATTAACTTCTGCATCTTCATGATTTAAATTAGTATGTTCATTCATCCCCCATCACTCCTTCTAAATATATTTCACCAAAGTTGCCATGTTGAACTACTCGTACATCCTTCAGCTTTATTAACTCTAACAAGGCTAAGAAGGTTACAATGATTTCCGTTTTACTTTTGCTCTCCTTTATTATACTAGTGAAGGCAGTATTTTTACTATGCAATAAAACTTCTTTTAAGTAATTCATCTTATCTTCTATTTTAAATAACTCAACCTGTACTCTGTCTTCTATGTTAAAGGTTTCATTCATCTTATTTTTATATATTTCCATAAGTTCAATATACATATTATATAAATCCATCATAGTTATGCCCTTAAGTAGCTCTTTGGCATCTTGCTTTTTTTCCCTGGTATCTTCAATTATTTCAGGCCTTTTAGTAAATATAATGCCTGTATTTATTTGTCTCTTGCCCAGAAATTCAGCTATATTTTTAAATTTCTTATATTGAACTAATTTATCTATAAGCTCTTGTGTATCATCAACCTCTTCAATCTCTGGTTCCTTATTTTTAGGAAGTAATACCTTAGATTTTAATTCAATTAATGTAGTAGCCATAACAATAAATTCTGAGGCAATATCTAAATCCAATTCCTTCATTTCATTTAGATATCCTATATATTGATTTGTTATATCTAAAATACTTATATTATATATATCCATTTGGTTCTTTTTTATTAAGTGTAATAAAAGGTCAAAGGGCCCCTCAAAGTTTGAAGTTTTAATTGTTAATGCCATGATTTCACCTTCCTTACAACAAATTTATCTGTATACTAAAAACTTCAATATATATTTTAGCATGAAAACACTCATTTTAAATTATACTCTAAATTTAGTTAAATTTACAATAGTAAAAATGATATCTTTCAATTATGACAATTATTATTTTGAAATCAAAAATTACAGCAGTTCATTTAAAAATAAAAAATCACCCTAAAAATCTTAGAGTGATTTTTTATATCAGCATTATACATTTGGGGTTGTATATTGTAACTGATAACTATAGCATTAAACTGAATTTTAAATTAACCTTTATATATATTTTTTACAGATATTTATTTTTTATTCTATATTATTAATATTTAAAAATTAAATATACTTATATTGAATGATCAAATATATTGGAAAATATATCTTTAACATTTTTAAAGAACTGAGATTGTTTCACTTCTCTATCACTATATAATTCTACTTTTCCTAATAATTCATCTCCATTATAAACTTCACAATAGCCAACAACATCACCAGCATTTATTTTTTTCAGTTCAGGATTAATATTTACTTTCTTTGTTAATTCTTCCTCAGTGCCTTTTTCTACGGTTACTTTTAAATCATCTTTTGCTTTTGCTATAAAGAAAGAATCCCCTTTTTTATTTAATGGTATTTGTTGCACATCTACATCTTTAGCTACTATAGTTTTACTTTGGTATTTAGAAAATCCAAAATCCATAAGCTTACTTGCATCTGCATTTCTTTGTTTATATGTAGGTGCTCCCATTATTACTGCAAGCATCCTTACATTGTCTCTAGTTGATGTAGCAGATATACAATACATAGCTTCTTGTGTAAATCCTGTTTTTAGACCATCACATCCTTTGTAAAATCTCACCAACTTATTATGATTAACTAATTCAATTGGTGTTTTTCTACCTTCTGATATAGTTTCCATATATATAGATGAATATTTTAATATGATTGGGTGCTTTAAAAGCTCTCTAGACATTATGGAAATATCTCTAGCAGTACTTAAATGTCCTGAAGCACTAAGACCTGTAGCATTTTCAAAGTGAGTATTAGTCATTCCAAGTTCTTTAGCTCTTTCATTCATTTTTACTGCAAAAGCTTCTTCACTGCCTTCTAAAAATTCTGCCATTGCCACTGCTGCATCATTTCCTGATGCTATAGCTATACCTTTTAGAATTTCTTCCACAGTTCTTACTTCTCCAGTGTCCAATATCATACTACTACCGCCCATGGATTTAACCTTTTCACTACAAACTATTTTATCTTGAAGAGTTATTCTTCCATCATCTAAAGCTTCCATAGCAAGTAGCATAGTCATTATCTTTGTAACCGAAGCAGGTGCAAACTGTTCATCTGCATTTTTTTCATAAATAGTTTTACCTGAATTAGGCTCTAATAGTATTACAGATTTTGCCTGTGGCTCAAACCCTATTACATTATCTGCAGGCTCATTTTTTATTTCATCATCAGCAAAGGCTGTTGGAAGGATTATAGCCTGCAATGAAAGTAGTACGGATAATAATAAAGTTAAAACAAATTTATTCTTTTTCATAACCGACCTCCAAAACAATTATTATGAGGTTATTTTTACCTCAATCTTAAAAATTATCCTAGAAATTTAGAAATTTTATTTTCTAAAGTTTCTTCCTATTTAGAGTTCCCTAATATAGAATTTATATCCTCAAGGTGCATATATTACTTTAAAAATAAAATGAAGCTATATAAAANNTTTTATATAGCTTCATTTTATATTAATATATACTAACTAATTACTTCATGGATTAGTGGTATATCATTTTTATAGCCTTCAACTATTTCATAGTTTTTTAAGATACCCTGATTAGCTTTTTCAATGAGACTTTCATTATTACTATGAATATATGCTATGGTGTCACCCTTTTCTACTTTATCACCACGTTTTTTATTTAAAACTATTCCCACGGCTAAATCTATTTTACTTTCTTTAGTGGCTCTTCCTGCTCCAAGCTCCATTGCAACTATTCCTAAGTTTTCAGCATGGATTTTTTTAACCACTCCTCTATTTTCTGCAATTACCGGTACTACATACTTAGCTTTAGGTAATAAATTTGTATTATCGATACAGTCTATATCTCCACCTTGAGCTTTAACAAATTCTTTAAGCTTTCCTATGGCTGATCCTGAAGTTATAGTCTCTTTTAACATAGCTTCAGCTTCCTCAGCAGTACTTGCTTTTCCTGCTAACATTACCATACGACTTCCTAAAACTAAAGAAAGCTTTAATAAGTCCTCAGGACCATTTCCCTTTAATGTATTTATGGCTTCTTCTACTTCTAAAGCATTACCTATAGCTAAGCCTAATGGTTGGTCCATATCAGAAATTACTGCCATAGTATTACGCCCAATATGTTTTCCTATAGAAACCATTTCTGTAGCCAATTCCTTAGCAGATTCTGTGTTTTTCATGAAAGCTCCGTCTCCAACCTTAACATCTAAAACTATAGCATCAGCTCCTGAAGCTATTTTCTTGCTCATAATGCTAGAAGCAATTAAAGAAACATTATCAACGGTTGCTGTAACATCTCTTAAGGCATATAACTTCTTATCAGCTGGTGCTAAGTCTCCAGTCTGGCCTCCCACAGCAATTTTAATAGTATTAACATTATTAATGAATTTTTCTGTTGGCATCTCCACTGAAAAACCTTTGAAAGCTTCTAACTTATCTATGGTTCCTCCCGTATGTCCTAGACCTCTACCTGACATCTTAGCCACTGGTATTCCCAATGCTGCTACCATAGGTGTAAGCACCAAAGTTGTAGTATCCCCTACTCCACCTGTGCTATGCTTATCTACCTTAACTCCTTGAATTTGACTTAAGTCTAACATATCTCCAGAATGTACCATTGCCATTGTTAAGTCTGAAGTTTCTCTCTTATTCATCTTTTGAAAATATATAGCCATTAAAAGAGCTGATACTTGATAATCTGGAATTTCTCCCTTTGTATAGCTCTCTACAAAATAATTTATTTCCTCTGTAGAAAGCTCTCTATCATTCCTCTTTTTTAGAATCAAATCATACATTCTCATAAAATACACCCCGCTCTATACCTTTATATTTAATTTTGTTTGTAAATGGCCCACTATTATAATTCTCTAACTATTCCTTTCACTAAAGAAACAAATTTTGATTTTACTTTAGCAGAAGTTTCTATTACTTCTTCATGATTTAATGGTTGGTCTAAGATTCCAGCTGCCATGTTAGTTATGCATGAAATTCCTAGTATTCTAAGACCACAATGATTAGCTGCAATAACTTCAGGAACTGTTGACATTCCAACTGCATCAGCACCTAGTATTCTTGCCATTCTTACCTCTGCTGGAGTTTCATATACTGGACCTGTAAACATCATATAAACTCCTTCTTTTAATTCTATATTAAGAGATGCTCCAACTTCTTTTGCTAGTTTTAAATATTCTCTATCATAAGCTGTAGACATATCTGGGAATCTTGCTCCTATTTCTTCTTCATTTTTACCTATAAGTGGATTTGTACCTGCAAAGTTTATATGATCTGTAATCATCATTAAATCACCTGGTACAAAGCTAGTATTAACACCACCACAGGCATTAGTTACTATTAAGGACTTAACACCCAAGTATTTCATAATATGGATTGGAAGTGCTAATACACTCATAGGATGGCCTTCATAATAATGAAATCTACCTTGCATCATGATAACCTTTTTACCATCTAAAGTTCCGCATACAAATTGTCCTGCATGACCTTGTACTGTAGATACCGGAAGATTAGGTACTTCTGAATACTTTACTACCACTCTATCTTCAACCTTATCAGCCATATCACCAAGACCAGATCCTAGGATAATACCTATTTCTGGCTGGAAGCTTAACTTAGCCTTTATATATTCTACACTCTCATTAATTAATTTAATATCCATTATAATTTCTCCTCTTCTTCACAGTTATATAATTTTATTTAGTTATACTCTATGTTATCAGTTTATTAATTTATCTTAACATTATTTGTTTGACTAGTTAGTTAAATAAATAATATTAACAACAAATTACAATATATTATTACCTTTAAGTAATTTATATATTGTAATTTGTGTATTAAAATTTTTATTACCTTTATATTTTTATACTATCTAAAACTCTTTTAGTCCTAGATTACTAGCTATACAATTAAATCTTTAAAGCTTTTTCCTACTAAATCATTTTCAATGTCAAGTAAATCTAATACAGTTTTACCTATATCGCAGAATCCATTTCTAGTTCCAAGATTTATATCTTCCTTAAGATTTCTTCCATATACAAGTACAGGCACATATTCTCTTGAATGATCTGTGCCTTCTGTCGTTGGATCACATCCATGATCTGCAGTAATGATTAATACATCATTATCTCTTAAAGCTTCCTTAATTTCTGGTAATCTATCATCGAATTCTTCTAAAGCCTTAGCATATCCTTCTACATCATTTCTATGTCCAAATTTCATATCAAAATCTACTAAGTTTGTAAATATGAATCCATTAGAATGAGACTTCATCATTTGTAAAGTCTTATCAACTCCATCCATATTGTCCTTTATAGATACAGATTCTGTAACACCTTTTCCTGTAAATATATCTTTAATTTTACCTACAGCTGCCATAGATAAGCCAGCTTCACTAACATACTCAAGAGCAGTCTTATTAAAAGGCTCTAGCGCATAATCATGTCTATTAGCTGTTCTTACAAATTCACCTTTTTTCATACCTTTAAAGGGTCTGGCAATTACTCTACCTACCATCTTATCTCCAACTAACATTTCTCTTGCAACTTTGCACATATTATATAATTCTTCTAAAGGTATTACATCTTCGTTAGCTGCAATTTGAAATACACTATCTGCTGAAGTGTAAATTATAGGGTATCCAGTTCTTATATGTTCTTCCCCTAATTCCTCAATGATAGCTGTACCAGAAGCAACTACATTTCCTAAAGTCTTTCTTCCTATCTTAGCTTCAAATTCATCCATAATTTCTCTTGGAAAACCATTAGGATAAGTTTGAAGAGGTGTTTCTAAAATTACTCCTGCCATTTCCCAATGTCCTGTAATTGTATCCTTTCCTTTTGAAAGTTCACTACATCTTCCATAAATTCCTTCTGGATTTTCACACTTAATAAGGTTTTCCACGCCTTCTATTGAACCAATTCCTAAAGCTTCTAAGTTTGGAATAGAAAAACCTTTAACATGTTTTGCTATATTACCTAAAGTATTACTACCTTTATCTCCATAAAGCTCTGCATCTGGAAGTTCTCCAATACCAACACTATCAAGCACAACTAAAACTACTTTTCTATCCATGATATACTTCCTTTCTTCTTAATCACTGATATATTATATTTTACCACAGTTGTTTCAAAATATATAACTAAATAAAATAAATTATGTGTCACTGCTAAACTTACATCTTTTTTAGCAATGGCACATAATATAATAGTACATTATTATTTAAATATGTCAATTTATTAGTTAAATTTTTTTATCTATATTTTTTCTTTATCTTAATATGGAATTAAATATATAAATATAGTTATATAATATTTCTAAAGGTTTTATTAGTTCATTGCCCACTAAAATACTATTTTCATAAATTCCAGGTTTATAAAAATAACTCAGTACATAATCTAATATATTAGGCAATACTCCCCCCATAACAAATATAATTATAAAGCACTCTGCATATAAAATTAAGAACTTTTTAATGTCGTCTTTCATACTTTTATGCCCCTAACCCCTTTAGTGCAAAATTTATAAGTATAGGTGTTATAAAAGACTCAAATAAAAACCCAATAAACATAATTCCTGTAACAATTAAAAACATCATAGTGTAATTTCTTACTGAACCAGTATTAGGTGAATATTTCTTTGCAAATTTTTCTTTTACTATACCTATAGAAAATTCAATAGATAGTACTGATAAAAATATTAAACATGGTATATATATAAGGTTTTGTGGTAAAACACCTAAAAGTGATAAGAGTAATCCTTTTTCTTTTAATCCATATATAAAAAAACTAAAAGTAAATCCTAAAGAAAATCCTTTGTAAATACTAAGTAAAATAATTATTGGAAGTCCTACTACCGTTAATCCTAAGAACCAGAATCCAATTATAATGGGTATATTATTTTTTAAAGTACCCATTAATATTTCTTTATTAGATAATCCATCTAAGGTCGATGATGAGCCAAAAGCAGTTATATAGTTAATTAAGGTACTCTTGTCCACATCCCCCATATATTTAACACAGTAGAGACCTAAAATCATCCCAGTGGCCATAAATAATATCGTTAATAAATACATCCAAATATTTTCATAAAAATGTTTATTAAAACTATCTATTACGCTTCTTAATGTCATACATATTCCCCCTTAGTTTATTTAAGAATTAATTTATATTTATGCCTAACCTAAGGATAATATTCCATTTTATTTAACTTTTACAAGTATGCTAAAGCTGCAATAGTCTTTCCGTCTATAACTTCTCCACTTTTAACCATTTCTTTAATTTTATCTATACTATATGATTTTACATTTATAAATTCGTCATCATCTCTATTAACTTCACCTTTATATAACTCAGTAGCCTTATATAAATATATATATTCATCTGAAAATCCAGGTGCTGTAGCTATTTTACCTAAGAACTGAAATTTTTTAGCCTTATATCCAGTTTCTTCTTCCAATTCTCTAATACCACATAGTTTAATATCTTCTCCCTTTTCTATTTTCCCAGCTGGTATTTCTAAAATTGTTCTATCTAATGCTTTTCTAAATTGTTCCACAATAAGTATAGTATGTGAATTCAAATAAGCTACTATCCCAACTGCTCCTGGATGTTCTATAAGTTCTCTTTTTCCCACTTTTCCATTAGGAAGTTCCACTTGCTGCACTTTCAAATTTATTACTGTTCCTTTAAATTTATATTCTTCACTAATAGTTTTCTCAAAAAGTTTCATCATCACCACTCCTCGTAATATATAATAACCTATCATACATAAAATAGACACCTTCAATTTTCTCAAATTGAAAGATGCCTATAACTTATAATTTTATATTTTTTGGTGTAAAAAACTATTTGTTGCCTTGATTTTGATAATTAATCGACTTAAATTTTACTATAATTCTAATAATCTCAAACTTCTAGCACACTTTATTTTTAAGTCTTAGCTTGTCCGCTACCATTGCAATGAACTCTGAATTAGTTGGTTTACCCTTTTCATTATGAATAGTGTATCCAAATAATTTATTAATAGTATCAACCTGTCCTCTACCCCACGCAACTTCTATAGCATGTCTTATAGCTCTTTCTACTCTACTTGCAGTAGTATTGTATTTTTTAGCTATTGCTGGATATAGTTCTTTAGTTACTGCTGACAATAATTCTATATCATTTACCACTAAAGTTATAGCTTCTCTTAAATACATATACCCCTTAATATGAGCTGGTACACCAATTTCATGAATGATATTAGTAATTTCTGATTCTAAATCCATAGATCCACTATTTGATTTAGGTTTAACATCCATCATTAATGATGAAGAACTAGTTGTATTATTAACTGGTGTTTTTCTAACTGTATCACTTGAAATTGAATTATTAAACATATCTCTTATTCTATTAGATAATACGTCCATATCAAAAGGCTTAACTACATAATAATCAGCTCCTAAAGATATAGCTCTTTGAGTTATTTTGTCTTGACCTACTGCTGATAATATAATTATTCTAGGCATTGGATTTAAATTCATTGTATTTAATCTCTCAAGAACTCCTAATCCATCTAAATGAGGCATTATAATGTCTAGAACTACTAAATCAGGGTTAGTTTGTTCAATAAGTTCTAAAACCTCTACTCCATCTTTTGCTATACCAACTACGTTGATGTCCTTTTGACTTAAAAAATAATCACTTAAAATATTGCAAAACTCCTTATTATCATCTGCAATTAGCACATTAATGCTTCTTTGCTCCATTCCACAACTCCCCTTTTTGTAATTTTTACCATATCATAGATATATAATTTCGACAAAAGTAATAAAACTCCTTCTACTACCTAAAAAAAAAATAAATTTTTTTAAAATTCAACCTTTTCTTATATTATAACATCATTTTGAGTCAAATAAAAACAACCTATTATAATTTTATATAAATAGATTGTTTTTATTTAATTATTTATGATTATTATATAATGTTTTGTATTTTTTAAGTGTAATTGATAATATTTATTTATTTCCTAATGTTTGCTTCATTTATCATCCAATCCATATATATTCCATATCCTGTATCAGGCTTATTGACAAGAACATGGGTTACTGCACCTACTATTTTGTTATTTTGAATTATTGGACTTCCACTCATCCCTTGAATAATTCCACCTGTTTTCTGTATACACAATGGATCTGTAACTTTTATTATCATACTTTTACCATTTGGTTCTTGTTGATTTAATAATTTTTCTATTACTATGTCAAATAATTCAGGCTCTTCTCCATCTATAGTTGTAAGAATTTGTGCTTTTCCTACCTTGACTTCATCTTTAAATCCTACTTTCATAGGCTTATTATAATTATTGCATATTAAATTATCATTACCTTCTCCAAATACTCCGACAGAGGTATTTAATCTAATTATTCCTAATGTCTTATTACTATCTGTAAAAATACCCCTAAGTTCACCTGGACTACCTTTAGCTCCTTTCCTTACTGACACTATATTAGAATCTACAATTTCACCTTTCCCAACACTCATAATAGTGTTGGTATCCATATCTGTTATAGGATGTCCCAGCGCTCCAAACTTCCCACTTTCTTTATGATAAAATGTTAAAGTTCCCACACCTGCCACAGAATCCCTAACCCATAATCCAATTTTATAGTTTTCATCCTTCTTACTGACCACTGGATTAACTACAAAATTCATTTCTTCGCCTTTTCTATTTACTGTAATCTTTACCTGTTCTCCTTTGGCTCTATTTACATAAGTAGCTATATCTTCGGCACTTTTTATTTCTTCATTATTAATTTTTACAATGCTATCTCCTATAGCTATTCCAGAAATAGCAGCTGGGCTTTGAACCTTATTACCATCTACTTCAATATCTGACAAAGCAATAACAAGGGCTCCTTTTGTATTAATTTTAATTCCTAAAGGTTTTCCTCCTGGATAAACCATTATGTCGGAGGTTTTAGCATAATTAACCTTTTTTAGACTAGGAGCTTCTGAAAAATTTAATTTATAATCCATAGCACTTGAATAATTATTTATTGATGGCACTGCTTCATTAAAATATCTATTAACTATATCAGTATAGCAATTTATAGATATTAGTATGAAGGTTGTAGTAAATATCAAGAATAAAATATTACTAAATTTTTTCATAATGCTTTACCTCCTGTAAAGAATGTTTAACTTTAATTTTCCCCTATGAGAAATTTTTATGTTAGAGTTCTTTTTCTTTTAAACCCAAAAAGATTTCCTAATTGAATTTTTTAGAACATGAAAATAAAACACTATAAACTAAAGTTATACTTAGTTTATAGTGTTAAACATTTTTATAGTATATATTCACATTTTAATTTTAATTTTTTAAAATTTATAATAAAATCTAAGACATGCTGTTTATCGTCTTAAATAATCTTTTATTTCTTTTGCTTTTGAAATCATCTCTCGTGCATTTTCAATAGTTATAGCCGTAACTTCGCTACCACCAATTATTCTAGCTACTTCTTGTTCCACTTCATCATCCTTTAGCTTCTCAACCCTTGTAAACGTATTTACTTCATCGCTGTTTTTTTCAATTAAATAATTTACATCTGCTAGTGCCGCAATTTGAGGTAAATGAGTTATACAAAATACTTGATGCGCTTCAGAAATAAGCACCATTTTTTCTCCTACTCTTTGAGCTATTCTACCACTTATTCCAGTATCCACCTCATCAAATATTACAGATGGAATTTGGTCTTTATCTACAAACACAGTTTTAAGTGCTAGCATAATCCTTGATAATTCTCCACCTGAAACCACTTCTTCTAAAGGCTGTAATGGCTGTCCAGGGTTAGTAGAAATATTGAACTGTATCTTGTCTCTACCTTTAGAATTAAGATTCTCTGTATATTCTACCTCTATTTTAAATCTACTTTTTTCAAGACCTACATAATCTAATTCTTTTTTTATTTCTTTTTCTAGTACTTCACTTATTTCTAACCTTAAATTATGCAATTCCTGTGCTATTCCTTCTAATTTCTCATATAACTTCTTCTTTTGTTTTAACAGTTCTTCTATAATTTCTCCACTGTTTATTAATTCGAAATATTGTTCTTCTATATTATTTTTATACACTAGTACATCTTCTAAAGTAGGTCCATATTTCTTTTTACAAACAGATAATTGATACATTCTAGAATTTATAAATTCCAATTCACCTATATCATAGTCTGTATTATCCTTCAAGTCACTAAGGGTTCTAGTATTATCCTCTAACAAGTAATATGATTCCTCCAGAGAATCTACTATGGATTTAACTTCTTCATGATGAGCTTCAATATATTTAAGTTCTCTAATAACATGCATTAAGGAATCTATAATAGAAATCCTACTTTCATCATTCGCTTTAAGTAGCATATAACTTTTTTCTAAAGCCTTTTTGATTTTTTCTCCATTAGATAACATATTAAATTTCTTTGATAATTCTTCATCTTCACATATCTTAGGTTTTATACTGTTAATTTCATCTATTTGAAACTTTAGAAAATCTATTTTTTTCTCTCTTTCTCCATCATTTCCTTGAAGTCTATTTATTTTTTTTTCGACTTCACCATACTTTAAATAAAATTTATCATATTCTTCAAGTTTATTCACCAATAACTCTTGTCCAAATGAGTCTACATAATTTATGTGCTTTGAACTATCTAATAAATTTTGGTTTTCATGTTGACCATGAATATCAATTAAGGTTTCACTAACCTGCTTTATCTTAGATAGCAATAAGGTTTTATTATTTACTTTTGCTATGGTTTTCCCTGAGTGAAAGCTTTCCCTACTGAGTATTACTATTCCCTCATCACTTATATCTAATTCTTCTAAAATAGCCCTAGTTCTTTGATTTTCAATAGAAAAAACTGCTTCTACTACAGTTTTATCTTCTCCTACCCTTATTAAGTTCTTATTAAATTTACCTCCAAGAACAAAGCTAATAGCATCAATTAATATAGATTTACCTGCTCCTGTTTCTCCTGATAAAACATTAAATCCCTTAGAAAAATCTATGGATAGTTTTTCTATAAGAGCAAAGTTCATAATATTAAGTTGTAAAAGCATTTATACCATTCCTCATTTACTTTATTAATTTTTCTATTTCTAATTTAAGTTCCTCGGCTTTTTCGTCAGTCCTTACCAAGATAAAAATAGTATTATCTCCAGCTATTGTTCCTGCAATTCCTTCTAATTTAAAAGAGTCAATTGCTTCAGCTGCAACTTGAGCTGATGCTGTAATTGTTCTAACAACCAAAATTTTATCTACCTTTTCAACAGATATAGCTGTATTTGAAAATATATATGCCAATGCACTAATAGTTGAGTTGTTACTTGTATTTACTTGTGCATACTTGTATCTTCCTGTATGAGATAAGGTTTTAATTAAGTTTAATTCCTTTATATCTCTAGATACAGTTGCCTGAGTTACATTTATATTTTTAGCTCTTAATCTATCAGCTAAATCTTCTTGAGTTTCAATATCTTCATTTCTTATTATATCCAATATTATACTATGGCGATTTTCTTTCATATATTTTCTCCTCACAATCCATAGATCTTGAAATTATTTTTGTTCTTAATATTTTAAAATAATCATAATCCTTAAATTGAACAATCTTACACTTATCTTCAATTGTTTCAATTATCATCTCATTGTATTTATCTGATTCTAATTCTAAATGCCCATCACAGGTTAAGAATACATTATCTTCATTAGTATTTAATATTATTTTTATCTTATTATGAGGATCTAAAATAATCGTCTTTACTCCATTAGATATAGGACAAATAGGAGTTAAACTTATTAGCTCCATAGTTGGATAGATTATTGGACCCCCTGCCGATAAAGAATAGGCTGTAGAGCCTGTAGGGGTAGATACTATTAACCCATCAGCTTTATAGCTACTATAAAAGCTTCCATCTACAAATATATTATAAGTCAACATTCTGCTTAAAGTCCCCTTGGTTATAACTATATCGTTTAAAGCTACATGGACATTTCCACCATCCTTTTTAGGAATAGTAACCTTTATCATCATTCTTTCCATGATTTTAAATTCATTATTTTTAAGTTTTTTAATTGCTTCACTAACTTCTGTTAGTTCTACACTAGTTAAAAAACCTAAATGTCCTATATTAACTCCAAGAATCGGTACCCCATACTTATATATTTTTCTTGCTGCTCTTAAGATAGTCCCATCTCCACCTAAGGTAACAAGCAAATCTAATTTTTTGTTTTCTTCTAGCTCCAATCCCTCAGCATCTTTAAATATATGTAATTCACTTTTGGGAAATTCTTCCTTTATTAGATCATGAACATAGTTTAGTATTGTATTCTTCTTATCTTTAGATGAATTGATGTTAATACCTATACTCTTCATATATCCTCCACAATAAGTTTTTCATGAGCATTTTTTACAATATTTCCTATACTGTTGCTGTTAAAATTTCCTATTCTACTAAAATCTTTAGTAAAATTAATCAGGTATTCTATATTTCCATTAGGACCCTTAATGCCTGAATAAGTTAAATTTAATATATTAATGTGATTTTCCTTCAAAAAAGTTACTACATTTAAAATAACCTCTTCATGGATTTTACTATCCTTTACTACCCCTTTTTTAGAAACTTTTCCTCTACCAGCTTCAAACTGAGGTTTTATAAGTGCTACTACTTCTCCCACTTCCTTCAAAAGTGGAATAACATGAGGTATTACTTTGTCTAATGAAATGAAAGATACATCTATAGATGCAAAATCACAGTATTCACCAATTTGTTCCATTGTAAGATTTCTTACATTTGTGCTTTCCATAGAAACAACTCTTTTATCCCCTTTAAGTTTGTCTGCCAATTGATCTTTACCTACATCTATTGCATATACCTTAATGGCTCCACTAGTAAGCATACATTCTGTAAACCCTCCAGTAGATGATCCTATATCTAAACATTTAAGCCCTTTAAGATTTATATTAAAATCTTTAAGGGCTTTTTCTAATTTAATTCCACCTCTACTTACATAGGGAATTACTTCCCCACGCATTTCAACTTCAGCAGTTTCTTCAACTTTTAGCCCGCATTTTCTTTCTTCTTTTCCATTGACGTATATTTTTCCAGATAAAATATATTCTCTAGCTTTTTCACGAGAAATTGCTAATTGCTTTTTTACTACTAATAAATCTAATCTAACTCTTTCCTTTAACATGCTTACTCCTTAGTTAAAAATTCCTCTACACTACTACAAATTCCTTCTGGGTCTAATTTGTTAAGATTATATAATATATTAACATCACCATGCTGTATAAATTTATCCTTAAGTCCTAATGTTAAAATATTATTCTTAAGTAATCCTTCCCTATTTAAATACTCTAATACCTCACTTCCAAGACCACCAGATATCATATTATCTTCTACGGTAACTAAATCATATCCTGACTGTACTAGTTCTTTTATCAATTCACTGTCTATAGGTTTTACAAAACAGCTATTTACTACAGTACAATCTATGTTTTTCTTCTTTAACAATTCTTTAGCAATAATTACATTTTGAACCATTTTACCTACTGCTATTATTGCCACTTTTCCAGATTTATTACCCAAAACTTCCCACTTACCTTTTCTAAAGAAAGTCATAGGTGAAAGTTTAATACTAGATAAGTCTCCGCCCCTTGGATATCTTATAGCTATAGGATAGTTTTGTGTAACTGCAAACTGTAGCATATACCTTAACTCCTCAGTACATTTAGGGCTCATTATTGTCATATCCGGTATGTGAGTTAAGTAAGACAGATCAAATACCCCTTGGTGAGTTTCTCCATCTTGACCTACAATACCCGCTCTATCTATAGCAATTACCACCGGCAATTTTTGTATTGCTACATCATGAATAACTTGATCATAAGCTCTTTGAAGAAAAGTAGAATACACTGCAAATACAGGCTTTAATCCTTGTGATGCCATACCTGCTGCCATGGTTACCGCATGTTGCTCTGCTATACCTACGTCAAAAAATCTCTTTGGAAATTCCTTAGAAAATCCCTCAAGTCCTGTTCCCTCTGGCATAGCTGCAGTTATAGCTACTAATTTTCTGTTTTTTTCTCCCAATTTTACCATAGTATCACCAAAAATTTCTGAATAGGATTTGCTAGCCTTTGAAGGTTGCTGTCCATTTTCACAATTAAAAGGTCCTACTCCATGAAATTTATCTGGGAACTCCTCTGCATACTCATAGCCTTTACCCTTTTTAGTTATTACATGAATAATTACTGGACCTTCTACCTGTTGAGCTTTTTTTAGTACCTTACTCATTTCTTTAATATCATGGCCATCTATTGGTCCATAATATTTTAATCCCATATTTTCAAAAAGCATTCCAGGAACCATAAGTTGCTTTACAGAATCCTTCATCTTATTTATAGAATTAATCATGCTTTTTCCTACCTTTGGTATCTTCTCCAAAGTAGCATTTACATCACTTTTAACTCTATTATAAGCATTTCCCATCCTTAAATCATTTAGATATGTGGATATTCCTCCAACATTTGGTGAAATAGACATTTGATTATCATTTAATACTACTATCATCTTAGTTTTATTATATCCTATATCATTTAAGGCCTCCATAGCCATTCCGCCAGTAAGAGCTCCATCTCCAATTACAGCTACTACATCATGTTTCNNAGATATAGATGTACTACTATGTCCTGTATTGAACATATCATACTTACTTTCTTCTGTTTTGGGAAATCCACTAAGACCTTTATATTGTCTAAGAGTATCAAATTTTTCTTTACGTCCTGTTAATATTTTATGAACATAAGATTGATGCCCTACATCCCAAATTATCTTATCCTTGTCAAAATCAAATACGTTAAATAAACTCATAGTCAATTCAACTACACCTAAATTAGATGATAAGTGTCCTCCAGTCTTAGAAACTTGAGTGATCAGAAATTGACGTATTTCTTCTGCAAATTCTTCCAATTCATTTATTTTCATATTTCTTATTTCATTAAAATCTTCATATCTATCTAAATACTTTGACATTTACCTTAACCTCGTTTTATAAAATATATTACTTTTGCAACTGCATATAATATATTATTACTATTTGTAATTGCGAATTTTTTTCCTATAGCTTTTCCACCAACAGTGGCTCCTGCTATCATTGCACTAATACCAGATGCTATTAATATTTCAGAACCATAAGGGTAAAGTTGCAATATTTTTGCTACTATTACTACACCTACAGCTCCACTTATAATACCACACACATCTCCTACCACATCGTTACAAAAATTTGAAACCTTACTTGCATTTCTTATCATCTTCACTGCTATTTTTGCTTCTTTTATCTTCTTTGCAGCCATGGCATGAAATGGAATTTCATTTGCTGCCGTAACCGCTGTACCTATCACATCAAAAATTACGCCTAAAAAAATAATCAACACTAATATGGTAAACGCTAAGGAAGCATTAACCCTTGGAAGTGTAGATTCTGATAAAAGTGAAGCAGTTCCACTAATAATTATAGTATAAATTGTAATTTTAGTTATCCATAATGCTTCTTTTGTATTTTTTTTCTTACATTCTTTGTTTTTGGCTTTTTTATTACGCCTACTACTATCGATTTCCAATTTTACCCTCCAAAAATAGATAAAGGTGGTAGCATACTAAGTAAAATTTGCGGCTTAGGTCTAGCAGGATTTCCCATAGAGTAATCAAGATGTCGCCATCTTGACGGTTTCCCTTTAATGCTCTATCTATAGTGTTTCCAACTACAGGGCTAGATTACCACTTAGTCCACACTGCAATCCTTAATATGCTTCACATGGAACAGTCTAGGAGATTTCCTCGACAGTTAGGTACTCTCTTATCCTCTTTTGCAACATGGGTTTTAGCAAGCAATAGCCCCATTACCCTGGCCGGGATAACAAGATTTGTTCTCACCTCTACCCACCTCACTCAAGGCAGGCTACTCTGCACATAGCTCGTTTACCACAATGCAGGTTTAATCCAGTGCCGTACCGTGGGTATCTCTCCCAAAGCACAAACATTGGTCTCCACGATTGTAGGGTCGATGTCGCATGCCTTTGCGGTCGCCCCACAACCTTACTCCCAGCACAAGCCCACAACTGGGCGTTACAGGCCAGCACAAGGAACTTCATCGATGTGCCCTTCAACGGATTTTTAGCCCCGTCCTCAAAAGTACTTACCTGACTAGAATACTGCACCACCTCATTAAATTAATTATAGCATAACTATAATTAATTGACATTACTTTTTTATAAACAGATTTCTTAGCTTACTCGAAAGTTAAATGTACTTAGAATCATTTTTTAGTAGATTAGTATTCTCTTTCCAATAAAAACTTAGNNTTTTAATTCTTTTGTATCTCTTTCTATGCTGTTTAAAAGCTCATAGCATTCTTGAGTTAAATTATTACAAAAATCTTTACACTTATGAATTCCATACATAGTAATAAAATTTGTTTTATTATTTTCTCCATCACTTTGAGTTTTACCTAGTAATTTCGAATCTCCTTCAACATCTAAAATATCATCTTTAATTTGGAATGCAAGACCTAGTTTTTCTCCAAAGGATTTAAGAGTTTCCAAATCTTCTTCTGGAGATTCTCCCATTGTAGCCCCTGCAATAATGGAAGCTGATATTAGCTGACCTGTTTTATTTTTGTGCATATCTAAAAGAATTTCTTCATTTATTTTTTGACCTTCACTTCTTATATCTATAATTTGACCCTTTATCATACCATCTATACCTGATGACTTTGAAATAACCGCTGCTGCTCTAATTTTTTTCAATTCCCCATTTAGACATTGTGAAAACATTATATTCATAGCCTCATTTAGTAAACTATCTCCGGCTAAGGTAGCCATAGCTTCTCCATAAACCTTATGGTTTGTTGGTTTACCTCTTCTTAAATCATCATCATCCATACATGGAAGATCATCGTGTATTAATGAATAGGTGTGTATCATCTCCATAGACGCAGCAAAAGGAAAAATTTCATCTATAGTATTACTATACATATTATAAGTACAAATCATAAGAATAGGTCTTATTCTTTTACCCCCAACCTTTAAGCTATATATTATAGGTTCTAACATGGAACTATCACCAACATCTTTAGTTTTAAAATAGTTTTCCATCCAAATTTCTATTTTTTCCTTATAGATATTAATATTCATATTTAATCCCTCACAAAATACAATTAATCTTCCTGACGAAAATCTGCTTCACCTTTATCTGTCAATATCTTAATTTTTCCTTCTGATTCTTGAAGCGTCTTATATAAATCACTATAAAGCTTCATTCCCTCTTCATATTTACAAATAGCCTCATCTAAAGTAACTTCTCTATTTTCCATTTGAAGCAATATTTCCTCTAACTTAAGGACCTTGCTCTCATAAGTTTCTTTTTTCTTAGCCATATTATTCCTCCACCTGTTCTATTTTAAATAGTCCATGACCATCTTTCATGGTAATCCCTACAACTTCATACTCTTTCAATTTTTCTAAAGATTCTATATGATGATTCTCTGGACTTTTTATAATGCTATACCCCTTATCTAATATGTCTAATGGGTTATTTCCAATTAATCTATGACTTATAACCTTTAATCTATTTCTTTCCTCTTGAATCTTCAATTCCATAGTAAACACTAGTTTACTTTTTAGATTATCTAACTTATCATATTGATTTACCACATAATTCTCGGGGCTATATAACAATAATCTATTAATCATATTATTAAGAATATTAAATTTCTCATTAATATTTTTATTTATAGCATATTTCATTTCTTCTCTTAATCCATTTAATTTTTCCTTAAAACTTTCTAAGCTGTACGCTGCAATTTCAGCAGCATGGGAAGGAGTGGCTGCCCTTAAATCAGCTGTAAAGTCAGCTATTGTAAAATCTGTTTCGTGTCCTACTCCTGTAATAATAGGAATTTTAGAGGCTTTAATAGCCCTAGCTACCTCTTCCTCGTTAAAGGCCCATAACTCTTCGATTGAGCCACCACCTCTAGCTAAAAGTATCACATCTACATCCTCAATATTATTAAGAGCTTTTATACCGGCAGCTATATCTATACTAGCATTGATTCCTTGAACTAAGGATGGATATATTAAAATATCAATGTTTGGGTTTCGTCTAGTTGCTACTTTAATTATATCCCTTACTGCTGCACCAGTAGGTGAAGTAATTACTCCTATTCTTCTTGGTATGGATGGAATTGGCTTTTTTATATTATTATCAAAAAGTCCTTCTTTCTCTAACTTTTCTTTTAATAAATTAAATGCAATAAAGAGTTCTCCTTCTCCTTCTACCTCCATAGTGTTGCAGTAAAGTTGGTAGGTTCCTTCTTTCTCATAAATAGATATATTCCCAGATACTACTACATTCATTCCATCCTTAGGTATAAATGTTAAATCCATGGCTCTTGCCTTGAACATTACACATTTAAGCTTTGTAAAACTATCTTTTAATGAAAAGTATATATGACCACTGCTATGAATTTTTACATTAGATAATTCTCCTTTGATATTAGAATTTTTAAGGATAAAATCATTATCTATTACTTTCTTTATATAGCCATTTATCGCTGTCACTGTTAAAATTTTACTGTACATTTTTTAACCATGCCTCACAGGTATTTTTCATGAGCATAGTTGTTGTCATAGCGCCTACCCCACCAGGTACTGGAGTTACTAAACTAGCCACTTCTAATACTTCTTCAAAGTTTACATCCCCTTTAACCTTGCCTTCAACCATAGTAGTTCCTACATCTATTACTATGGCACCCTCTTTAACAAAATCTTTAGTTAGAAAGCCTGGTTTTCCTATGGCAGAAACTAAAATATCTGCTTTTTTACAAACACTCTCTATATCTATAGTTTTTGAATGACATATAGTAATAGTAGCATTTTCTTTAAGAAGTAAGAAAGCTGCTGGCTTTCCAACTATGTTGCTTCGTCCAATTATTACGGCTTCTTTTCCCTTTATATCTGCTTGGGATTTAATAAGTTCAAGAACACTCCTAGCTGTACATGGCATGAAAGATTTTTTATCTTTATACATCTTTCCTAGATTAAAATCTGTAAGTCCATCTACATCCTTTTCTACATCAATAGCATCTAAAACTCTTTCTTCATTTAATGCTTTTGGAAGAGGTAATTGAATTATTATTCCGTCAACAGAATTATCTTCATTTAATTCTTTAATTTCATCAATAAGCTTATCTTCAGAAATATTTTTTGAAAACATTTTTGTTTCATACAATATTCCAAGCTCCTCACTTACCTTTTTTTGTCCTCGAGTATACGAAATAGATCCTCCATCTTCACCAACAATTATTGATACTAGCCTTGGAGGTCTTTTCCCTTTTCTTACTCTGCTTGCAATTAATTCTTTAATTTCGCTTTTATGTTGAACTGCCAAGTCTTTTCCACTTAATTTTGTTCCCATAAATACACCTACTTTTTAATTAAATTATTTAACACCCCATTTATAAATGATGGTGCATTATCATCTCCATACCTCTTTGCAAGTTCTATAGCTTCATTAATAGTAACTTTGTTTGGAATATCTTTATCAAATAATATTTCATAAGTTGCCATTTTCAGAATAGCTAAGTTCATCCTTGGTAATCTTTCTAATTTCCATTTTACTAGATACTTAGAAATAGTTTCATTAATTTGAGCTTCATTTTCAGATACTCCCTTTAATACTCTTATTACATATTCAAAGTCTAAATCCTCTATTTTTTCCTCTGTATTTTCACGAAAATTTTCAATAATGTCTACATAACTCTCCTTGTTAATTGACATTTCAAATATTAACCTAGTTGCTATCTCTCTACTTTTTCTTCTATTCATATATATACCTCCATAAAATATCTCTTGTTTGTTATTTTTCCTAATAAGTTTTTTGTAACTTTTTATAAATAAATTATCTATATAAAACCACTGAAATGGGAATTTCTTATGTACAAGATCCTTGTATATTCTTATTAATACTATGTTCTTAAAATTGAAATTAAACTCCACATTATGACATGGGATAAGTTAATTTTACACATGGAAACACCCTCTTCACTAGAGGGTGTTTAAAATTACTCTATTTCCTCTTCTTTGTTCATCTTAGGAAATATAATATTCTGCACGTTAATATTAACTAATGATACATTTAAACCTGTCATAGTTTCAACAGTGTTTTTAACATTTTTCTGCACCTTTAAACACATATCCGGTATCTTTATACCATACTCCACGGACATATGTAAATCTATTACTGCAGAATCATTATCCATAGTTACTTTAACGCCCTTTGATATATTCTTTTTACCAGTGAGCTTTTTACTTATATCTTC
The DNA here is from genome assembly GCF_002477055.1 of Clostridium sp. UBA7503. Taxonomy (NCBI): domain Bacteria; kingdom Bacillati; phylum Bacillota; class Clostridia; order Eubacteriales; family Clostridiaceae; genus Clostridium; species Clostridium sp. UBA7503. Next base: position 43,031 of record NZ_DLNT01000018.1, on the reverse strand, counting down.
TACTAATCCAGCACTCATACCTGCAACACCTTCTATTTCTGATGCTGCAAGACTAGCTATTACACCAATAACTTCGTCAGATATTCTTACTATACCAACTTCTTCCTCTGTAGGAACTTCATTTAATATATTTTCTTCCATAATTCACTACCCCCTCACCAGTGTGATTAATAATATTCATATTATATCAGATAACAATTTCTTTTACAAATTTTATAATAGAAATACTCACTATTTTTATATTACCCACTTTTATAAATATTACCCTATAAATATATTAAAAACAGCAGATTTTTACTCTACTGTTTTTAAAACAAAATATGTTTAGTTATTCAGCTACTTTTATTTCTATATCTTTTATATCAGCTTTACTCATAACTACATCTTTAATTTGTCTAACTTGCTGGTCTGAAAGCTCTCCTTCATGTTTAACTACCACTGTAGCCTTTTCCTTATCTAAAGTACAAAGAGCTTCTTCAAATCCTTGAGCTTTAAGAGCTAATTCAATTTTAACTTCTTTATCAGATTGAAGTGCTAAATTCTTATATTCATCAGCAGCCTCTGCCTTTTGATCCTGTGGAGTGTTTTCATCATCTAATAAAGCCTTTAAAGTTTGAAGAGTTTTAGTGGCATTGTTATCACGTTGTAATCTTGCTTCTGTAAAATAATTTGCATTAGTTGATGCACTAATTGTAGTGCCATCATTTCCCTTTGTATCACTTACATAAAGTGGTCCATTTACTTGAGTCGCTAAATAACCTGCAAATAAAATTAATACTACTAGTGAAGAAATAATTATAGTTTGTTTTTTATTCATTATAGTTCCCCCCAAATTTTTTATTTATATCACATTTATATGCTACTTTTTCATAGGATATACCTGTACTTTATCATCTGAAAGACCAAATAATTTAATTACAGCTTGACGTATCCTTAATTCTGTCACTGAATCCCCAGCTCCTTCAGCTACTACACAAATACCTGTAATTGTAGGATTATAAGTTTTTGTTATAAAGGGTTGTTGTTGATTTTCCTTATTTTCCATAACTACTGTACTCCCACCATTTTCTTGTGTTATCTCCCTTTGTCCCCCACCATTGTCCTTTTCACTAGTAACACTAGTTGAAGTTTCTTCATTAAATACCGGTACCTGTTCTTGTCCACTTTCGAAGTAAATCATAGAATGAACTTTACCTACACCTTCTATTTTCCCTAATAAACTAATTAATTCTTCTTGCATCTTCTCCTTATAAGCCTTATCTACAGCTGAAGATGTAGTATCTGTATTCTTTTGTATTTCATCACCACCTATTGCAACTACATTAGCAGTTCCACTGTCACTTCCCTTTGGACTATTATCCTTTGTAAACATACTTCCTACTATTAATAATAAAACTCCAACTAAAAATACTATGGCTAAATTTGTTAATAGATTAGAATTTATCACCTTAGGCTTTTTACCGCTTTCTCCTATAGTAGTTTTAGAATCTTTATCTTGCTGTTTGCTCTCACCTCCTTTTTCCTTAAAAATATCTTCAAATATTTTTTTTAGATTACTTAACACTTTTATCCCCCCAAACTTCTATATAAAATTTATGTTTAATTATTATTAAGTTTGTATACATATATATTTTCCTCATCTATATCGTAAGTAGAGCTAATAAAATTTCTAACCTCCATTGATTTTTTATCTGTTGAAGAATCTTGATTGTCTACTTGAACTGACTCATCACCGATCTGTACCTTTTTTACCCTTTGCACTGAACCATCATTAATTCCTATCTCAATTCTTTCAATAAGAAAAATGCTATTTTCATTGTCATAAGCTGCATCTACCTTGGCACTATACCCATCTCCCTTAAAATTTTTCTCTAAATCAGCTACACATTGTTTTTCTAAATTGTTTTTAAATCTTTGTAATGTACTATTTATATTAGCCTGTCTATATTCTTCATAATTTCTATCACCTTTATCATTGAATACTAAGTCTGCAGATTCTTCAATTATTTTGTTCACTTGTAGCTCTTCATTAAATATTTTTAGAATAGGACTTAATATAACTACAAAAACAATTAACCCAAGAATAAAATTACAATACTTTTTTAATGAATTATCTGGTAATATCATTTGTACTGCTGTAGAAAAAAATATTGCTACACATATGGTTATTATCCACTTTCCTAAAGGTTCTATCATTCCATCACCTACTTTTAACATAAATTAATCTAATATCTACATTAGAATAAATCCTTTACCTGTAGCAGCTATTATAGCAATCATTATAAAAAACATTACACTGACACATATAATACAAGAACCAAGTAGCATCAAAGATCCTCCTGCAGCATCTATAATATTAGTTACTTTATTATCACTTACTGGTTGCAATAATGCAGAAGTTAGTTTATACATAAATCCCATAACAAAAATCTTTATTATAGGAAGTAAAATTATAGATATAAGAATTACTACACCTAATAGACTAACTGAATTTTTCAAAAGTAAGGTATAGCTGGCTACTGTAGCAAAGGCATCAGATAGGGTTTTACCTACTACAGGTATAAAACTGTCCATGGCAAATTTAGCTGTTTTTGTGGTCACCACATCAAAACTATTTCCTACAATCCCCCTAATTGTTATAATCCCAACAAAAATTGTTAGAAAAATACCTTGAACCCATAGAGCAAACTTTTTAAGTAAACTAGTCAAATTCTTAACGTTATATTCATTAGATATATTATTTACAAAATCTAGGACAAAACTCATACAAATTATAGGTATTATTATAGAAGAATAAAGCTTAGTTCCTAAGGTGCATACACCCATAATAATGGGATCCATCACCACAGCTTGACTTACACTCCCTACACTTGCCAGTAACATTATAAGCACCGGCATTAGCGCTACCATAAAATCACTTATACTATTTATAACCTGTTGGGTTAATTCCACTCCTATATAAAATCCTCGAGCAATCAGTATAATCATCACTGAGAAGCAAGCAAAATATGCTACATTACACAACTTTTCATTGCTAAATGCATTTTGAAGATTATTTAATAATGCACAAACTATAGCTATTATGATAAGTTGTCCTATTATTTTAAAAGATACTACTATTTCTTTAAACAAGTATCCTAAAGCCATCTTTAATATCTCTTTTCTTTCTAAAGAGCCTTGTCCATCTTTCATATAACTTTGTACAAATTCCTTAGGAGACATATCCTTTAGTAATTCAGTTCCAGTATCCAGATTACTTATATAATCATATAGTCCATTTATTTTGCTCATTTGCTCATCATCTATATTTACTTCATCATTACCATAAGCTTTTATAGGAATTAAAAATATGATCATAACTATTAAAACAAATATACTTTTCTTCATATTTACACCTACATTATCTTTAATATTGTTTGCATCACAGCCATTAGTATTGGTATTGCAAGAGTAAGAATTAATATTTTACCAGCAAATTCAACCTTTGATGCAATACTACTCTCACCAGCATCCCTACAAATTTCACTACAAAAGGATGATAAATATGCAATACCTAAAATTTTAAATACTGTATCCAAGTACACTATGTCTATATTAGCTTTATTAGATAAGGTTTGAAGGAAATTTACTATTATGGTTAGCTTGCTAACTAAAAACATAAATACTATTATGCCTGCTATTAAGCTAATTAAAAGTGCAATATCTGGTCTTTCCTTTTTTACCATTATCACAATAAGAAGAGTTATTAGTGCAAAGGATACTATTTTGATAATATCCATAGTTTCCTCCTAAAAGTAAAATAAAGTTTGTATTGCATTGAATAACTTTGAAACCAAACTAATCACTAATATTAGTATTATTACTATTCCTGCTAAATTACTAATAACTGCATATTCCTTTTTCCCTCCACTATCTAAAACTTTATCTAAAACTATCATTACTATTCCAAATATACCAATTTTTACTATTATACTTATATCTAACAAAATCCACACGCCTCCTTACATTAAAATAATTCCTATCATGGCACCGAAGGAAAACCCCAGGTATCTATACATCTTCACGTTTTTATCAATGTTACATTCTGCATTCTTAATTGCTTTTCCCAAATTTTCTAGAGTTAGTGCAAACATATCATTATGTCCTTCTATGTCCATTTCACCTAAACTTTTAGTAAAATCTAAAAATATACCTAGGTCATCTTTTGTTAAAGATAATTTGTCCACTCTTTTATCTAGACTATGAATAAAACAACTATTTACATCACATTCCTCGCTGCTAATAATTAATTCTGACGCTTCCTTAAAAATTCCAGCTATGGGTTCTTCACATTTTTCATAGACCTTATTAAGAGCCTCTGGAAGTAATGCATGGGTAAAATTTATTTCATTCTTTAATACATATACTCCTCGCTGAAATTCCTTTAACTCCCTAACTCTTTTTTTAAATTTTTCTCCATAGGAAAATCCTAAAATAGTAGATGAACCTACTATGAGAATAAAACCTATTACTTTTATCATTTATTACCACCCCCTTACTTTCTCACCTTTTGTAAAATCATATATATATTCTATGGTTGCAATGCCACACTTATTACTTAAAATTACAGCCCTTTGAAAAACTTTATTTTCTAATATCTCTTTAAATACTGGTCTATTATAGAGATCCTTTTCGCTAAATCCGTGGATAGTAGTTATTACATTTACACCTGAATTTAATGCTGCCACAATACTCTCCATATCTTTATAGGTACCTATTTCGTCACATACTATAAGGTGAGGAGCCATACTTCTAATGGCCATGATTATTCCTTGACTTTTCGGGCAGTTATCCAGTATATCTGTCCTAATGCCTACATCCATTTGAGGAACGCCTCTATAACATGCTCCAATTTCACTTCTTTCATCAATAATAGCTACATTTTTGCCACTTAATCCATATCTTGATAATCCATTAGATATCTCCCTTGATAAATCTCTCAATATAGTTGTTTTCCCACATTTAGGTGGAGATATTATTATAGTATTTAATATAGAATTATCTTTAATGATAAAAGGTAAGATTCCATCACTACATCCCTTTACCTCTCTAGCAATACGTATATTAATTGAAGATATGTGTTTTATAGTCTTAAGAGAGTTTTCTTCTAAAACACAGGTACCACAAATTCCAACTCTGTGACCACCTTGAATAGTTATATATCCTTGTTTGATTTCTTCCTCAAAGGCATATATGGAGTAGCTACTTATCTTTTGAATAATTATCTTTATGTCCTCTAGTTTTGTATTATAGCTTGTTCTTATCTCCTTATTATTGCTTATACATATAAGAGGTTTGTTAACTTTCAATCTAATTTCTTGTAGTTTTCCACCATGGTCATAGTTTATAACTTCAGTTCTAATAGAAGGAGATAGTATATCCAAAACATCTTTAGTAATCATGCAACTCACCCTTTCTTACTTAATTGTTATTACCTTTCATAGATAATTATTACTATAATATTTTTATTTTTTATTTTTTGCAAAAAATAAGTGCTTCATATAATGANNTCATTATATGAAGCACTTATTAAAAACAGTATGTTTTCATATATCTCTGCAACTTATTAAATATGTATTCATAGAATAAATAAAAACTAGCCTTCAATTATGAAAGCTAGCTCAATATGGACTAAACTCTTTCCATATATTCTCCTGATCTAGTATCAACTCTAATTGTGTCTCCTTCATTTACAAATAGAGGAACTGGAACTATTGCCCCTGTTTCTACTGTAGCTGGTTTTAACACGTTAGTTGCAGTATTTCCTTTAACTGCTGGTTCAGTGTTTGTAATTAATAATTCAACGAAGTTTGGAGCTTCTACTGAGAAAGCTTCACCCTTGTAGAATTTAATTATTGCAAACATGTTTTCTTTTAAGAACTTTATAGCTTCTTCTACTTTATCGTAGTTTAAAGGAATTTGCTCGAAAGTTTCTTGATCCATGAAGTAGTATAACTCTCCATCAGAATAAAGATACTGCATTTCTTTTCTCTCTATTACTGCTTCTTGGAATTTAGCAGTTGGGTTGAAAGTTGTTTCTGTAACCGCTCCAGTTATAGCATTTTTCAATTTAGTTCTAACGAAGGCAGCACCCTTACCTGGTTTAACATGTAAAAATTCTACAACAGTGTAAACTTGTCCACCATCTTCAAAAGTTGTTCCTTTTCTTAAATCTCCAGCTGATATCATAATGTAACCTCCCAATATATAATAGCCTTTGTTAATAAAATTATTATAACCTATTTAAAGCACTTTAATACCTTATGTAGTTATTAATATGCATACTAAATTTTAGTAATAAATTAATTACCTAATTTAATAATTATAATTACTTACATTTACATTAACAATGATATTTTATCAAAACTATGTATTCTTTGCAAACAAATTATACCTTCATATTAAGAAACTTGCAATAAAAGTTTAAATATATTATTAAAAATGCATATTATATCCATATATCCATATATACATATATTCATATCTATTATATGCATTTTGATAGATTTAAAACCCAGGAATAATAGCTCCTTTATAATTCTCTTCGATGTATTTTTTTACTTCTTCAGAAGTAGCTGCCTTTGTTAAAGCTTTTATTTTATCCTTTTCTTTATCTTCTGTTCTAACAGCAATGATATTTGCATATGGACTATCTATACCTTCAATTACTAAAGCATCTTTTAAAGGGTTAAGTCCTCCCTCTAAAGCATAGTTAGTATTTATTACTGCTAATTCTACATCTTTTAGAACCCTTGGTAACTGTTCTGCATCTAGCTCTGTAATCTTAACATTTTTAGGATTTGAAGTAATATCTTTTGCAGTTACTAGATCCCCCTCTGAAATTTCAATTACTCCATTTTTAGCTAAAAGCTTTAAGGCTCTTGCTCCATTAGATGGATCGTTAGGAATTGCTATTTCCGCACCATCTTTAATAGCGCCTATATCACCTAATTTTTCTGAATATACTCCCATTGGTTCTAGGTGTACCTTTGTTGTATAAGAAAGATCATAAGATTTTTCCTTTACTGTAGCTTCTAAAAAAGGTACATGCTGAAAATAGTTTGCATCTATTTCACATTCTTCAAGGGCAGTATTAGGTAGTACATAATCTGAAAATTCCACTATTTCTACTTTATATCCTTGATTCTCCAATAGTGGCTTTATAGCATTTTCCACTATAGCTTTATGAGGCTCTGGAGACACTCCTATAGTTATAACCTTATCTGCACCCTTAACCTCTGAGCCTACTTTTCCCTTAGAACCACAGCCTGCTAAAGCCACACCTAAAGCTAGGGTTAACGTTAAACTTAATAATTTCTTTGCTGATTTTTTCATGTATATATTCCTCCTTGATTATAAATTTCTAAACTTAAATTTCTAAACTTAAATTTTGAATACTAGCTTAATTTCTTATATATGTAGTTTCCTAAGCTTTGAATAAGTTGAACAAATATAATTAAAACTACCACTGTAAATATCATAATTGTAGTATTAAATCTATTATATCCATAGGTTATAGCTGCTGCTCCAAGACCACCTCCACCAATAGATCCAGCCATAGCAGAATAGCCTATAATGCTTATAATAGTTAAAGTAAGACCTGACGCAATAGATGGCAAGGCTTCCTTTATCATTATTTTAAATATTATTTGAGTCTTAGTAGCTCCTAAGGATTGAGCTGCTTCTATAACCCCTTTATCTACTTCCTTTAAAGAAGTTTCAATAATTCTTGCAACAAAAGGCGCTGCAGCTATAGTCAAAGGTACTATGGCCGCTGTAGTTCCTATAGATTTACCTACAATAGCTCTAGTAACAGGAACTACTACCACCATCAAGATTACGAAAGGTAAACTTCTTAAAGTATTTATAACCCCATCTAATATTTTATATATATATTTATTTTCCATTGGACCTTCTTTGGTTGTTAGTATTAAAGCTATGGCTAAAACCATACCAATAATTACTGCAAAGATCGTAGATATCACTACCATTATTAAAGTTTCTATTAGTGCACTACTAAGGATCCCTATAATTACTTCTGCTGTCATAACTATAACACCTCCCATTGGAAATTATTCTTTTCTAAGTAACTAGTAACAACTTCCTTCCACTGTTCATCAACTCTTATGACTAATGATCCCAATACATTTTCTCTGAATTTTTCTAGCTTTCCCCATACAACAGAAAAATTTACATTCAAATCTCTAGCCATGTTGGTTATAAATGAATTTTCACTTTTATTTGCCGGAAAGTATATCTTAATATTGACTCCATCTTGAAATAAAAATTCTTCTTCTCCTAAGAATTTTCTTAGAGAATATCCTGGTCTTAAGAACAGTTCATCTACATTTCCTTCAGCTTTAACTTCTCCGCCTTCTACAAGCAATATTCGTTGGCATATAGACTTTACTACTTCTATCTGATGAGTAACCATTACTATGGTAATCCCCATTTCTTTATTAATTTTAGATAACAACTCTAATATGTCCTTTGTAGTTTTAGGATCCAGTGCCGAGGTTGCTTCATCACAGAGTAATATTTTAGGTTCTAAAGCTAAAGCTCTTGCAATTGCTACTCTTTGCTTTTCTCCGCCACTTAACCCTTTAGGCATAGACTTTATCTTGTGGTATAATCCAACAATTTCCAACAATTCTTCTACCTTTTTTTCTATATGCTCCTTATCATATCCCCATAGTTGTAATGGTAATGCCACATTATTATATACATTAGACCTTTTAAGTAAGTTAAAATTTTGAAATATCATTCCAACATTTTTTCTAAACTCTCTAATATCTCTTTCTGTCATAGAGGAAACTTCTTTTCCCATAACTTTCAAACTACCTTCATCATAACCTTCTAATCCATTTATACATCTTAACATGGTAGATTTTCCAGCTCCACTGTGACCTATAATTCCATATACTTGTCCTTCTTTTATGGTAAATGAAACATTGTTTAGAACTTTTAAACTCTCAAAGCTCTTATTGATATGTGATACCTCTATCATGTTCTATCACCGTCCTTTACTGTAGATATCCTATTTACTTTAAATCTAGATTTAATTATTTGGGGTAAAACAAAAGCACTAGAGAATAAATCTCTAGTGCATAAAATTTCATGCATGCCAATTCATTCTCTTATCTTCCAGCTCAAAAAAGCTGCAGGATTTAGCACCATGACGAACATATAAAGATATATGATTCAATATATATACACAGGTTGCTGGGTTTCAAAGGGCCAGTCCCTCCACCGCTCGTGATAAGACAATATTTACTTTTACCTTGGCACTAATTATACATAACAATAAATAAATAGTCAATATAAAAATACCAAAATTTTTAGATTTTTTTGAATACAAGTATAAAGGTGCAAATATCTTCTTCCACCACCAAAGAGTTAATTTCTTTTATTTCATCCATCTTACCTAAATCACTAAGTAAATTTTTAAAAGTAGTAAAATCACCCTTACACTTGATAGTCACTTCACCACAAGAGTCATAAACAACAATGTTATTTAAAGAAATATCATTATAACTTCTTAATCTATTTAAAAATTCTCCAAGTTTAAACTCTTCCTTTTTATTTGCTTCTACACGGTTACTTACAACTAAATTTCTATGATTTTTAGCATTATTTAAATTTATTTGTGTTTTACCATAGGCTATTAAGAGTATTATAGTTATTATAACTACTGTAATATTAATTAATTTATATTTTCTAGTATCCATTAATCTTTACCTTAGCTGTAAAATATAGCTCTTCCTTCTCTTGAAGAATAGATGAAACTTCAACTATTGAAAACTTTTCTTCTAAAATTTTAATACTCATTGAATAATCTTCCTTATCTTTAATCTTTATATTTAATCCTATATTATTATCCTCTATATTCATAGAATTTATCTCAAGATCTTCCTTTGAAATTATTTCATAAATATAGTTATATACAAAGGTTGTAATACTTTTTCTGTCATTATTTAATTCTATGTTTTTGTTATACTGAGCTTTATCTACAATATTTAATCTCTTATAATAATTACCTAATATTCCCATGGAAATAATTATAAATAATGCAGAAAAATATATCAAAGTCCTTATTATATTTTTCTTATAAATGTACCTTAAATTCTCTATATACCATTGAGGATAATATCCTTCTTTCATTACCTCTCTCCCCTTTCATAAATTAAGAATTTACAGGAAAACTCCTTTTCATCTCATATAAATTAGCAATCTTAACCTTTTCATTTTTCTCATTTGTAATGATGTAAATTCCCTTATTATTATATTCTTCCCCACTAATCTCTCTCAAAAATGCTAAGATTTCTATATTTACATTTTCTTTACTTCCATTTATAACTCTATTTGCTCTTATAGCTCCATTTCCTACTTCAATGATATAAACATACTTATTTCTATATATTATTAAAGTGAATTCTCCATTTTTTATCTTTTTGTTGTATTTATTTGTATATAACTGTTGTATAGGTATTACAGAGTTTATATTTGCCCCTAAAAATAATTCTCGATTCATTAAAAGTGAATCCTTTACATTTATGCAGTATATAGCTACCTCTAATTTCTCTCTTTTATTCCTAATAATTTCATAGTTAAAGATTATATTTTCTATATCATAAAAGATTTTTATTACCTGATTTTTAACAATTAAATCTAGTTTAATTTTATTTACTTTAGGCACAAAAATATTATGTACAAATATCTCTTCTCCTTCTAAAATTATGTCCAAATTAAGCTTTCTTAAATTTTCCTCAACTGCAACATCACTGTCTTTATAATTTTTCTTACTGCAATATGTGCAGTAAAAATTCTTATCCTTTTTTAAATCTTTAATCTTTTCTTTTACAAACTTTATTTCTTCTTCACTTATTTCAATTGTACACCTTTTCTTCATAATTCTCCCTTCTACTGTACTAAATTTCCCTTAAAAATATATTTAATTTTACTATCACTAATATCCACAATGAACCTATAAACTCTATTTAACCCATTGATCTGAAAATACTTATTGCTTAAGTCATAGGTGATATAACTATTATCATAGGTGATTAGTTTTTCACCAGCTTTCCTTTCAAAGTATTTCTCTAGAGTCTCTGCATTTATAGTTTCTATATTTTCTAGTACATAACTATTAAAACTAGCTATTAAGCGCTCCTTATAGCTATGGTCCTGATTTTCTTTCAAGTTATATTCCACATAATTTTTAATATAAGAATTCCTATTAATAAAGGATTTCATAGAATAGCATATAGTAAGGGAAATAATCATTCCTACAATTACTACATAGGTTAATATCCATCCCCTATGAATTTTTCTATATTTGTTTAACCATATTTTATATTTTTCCAATTCCTCTCTCCCCACTAATTCCTTTATCTGTAACTATTTTAATGAATAGAACCTTACCATTTTGCCTAACTTTAAATTCTTTGACATCATATAAAAGGGGCTGATTGGTGTGGCCTACTCCATTTTTATTCTTAAAAAAGAACCTAAGTTCATTCCCATCTAAAGAAATATAACTTTCTCCTACATTTGTAGGTATAATTAAATCTCCATCTTTTAAAAAACATCCTTCACCTCTATAATTAACATAATTCTCTATATACATAAGTGCTTCATAAATCCCTGTAATTTCACTAGAATAATATACTCGTTCCTTATAACTTTTCATCCAAATACTATAACTGCTAATAATAACTGTAATTATTAAGGATGAAATGCTTAAAGCAGCTATTAATTCTAATATAGTAACACCTTTAACTTTTCTCATAATTCCCCTTGTAGAATACATAATTTATTTCCTTTCCATCTTGAAACCTATATAAAACTTCTACTTTTATAATTTCTTTACCAGTTTCTTCTGTTCCCATTAACATTATAATTGGATATTGTTTTACTTCATCCTTTATAATATGCCTTATATTTATACTACCTATAGATTTCTCTGATAAATCACTAGTATTTATGAATCTAGTTTTTCCAACTATATCTTCTTTAATATCACCATAATCCATATTGCATAAAATAAGCTTTTTAACTGCATCTATCTGAAAAGTGGCCTTCATTTCCTTTTGCTCTTCTTCTTCACATCTTCCCATTACACCATAAAAAATAAGTGCTCCTATGAGAATAGTAGATATAACTAACATGCTTATTATAGTTTCTAACAGTGTAATTCCTTTATTTTTGCTTACTAACATAATCTGTTCCTACCTTTATGGTTATAACTTCTCTACGTCCCTCTGAATCATATATATTTATAGACCTTCCCATAGATGTATTTCCGTCAATATCTAATGGTATAGTTATACTAGCATCATTAGATATATGTATCCTTAGTGAATCTGGTAATAGATAACTGTGTACTTTTACAGTTCCATGATATAGGTTTAATTCTCTACTTTGGATAACTAATCTAAAGAGTTTTCTATTATCATAATTATTTCTTGCATACATCTTACAACTATTTATAAATTCAATTGTTCCATTAACCCCATGTTCCATTTCCATGGTCAACTTCTTTTCCTCATAGGAGTTTAAATGAGGATATATTATAAATGAACATATAGATAATATTCCCAATACTACTATTAATTCTATTAATGTAAATCCATTTTTCTTCATAGCTTTCTACCTTAATACCTTCTAAAGCTTTGTATTATACATATTAAACAATGGAATCATAATTGCAATAATGATAGATCCTATAAATATACCTACAAAGACTATTAGTAGCGGCTCTATTAGAGATGTGACCCTATCTAATTTTCCTTCAAGTTCTTCTTCGAAAACTTCATTACAACATTGCAATACCTCTTCAATACTTCCATTAATTTCTCCTATATATATTGTTGATAGAAAATAATTCGAAAAAATATCACACCGCTTAAGGCACTCATAAAGGCTATCACCCCTTTCTAACCCTTCTATACATCTATTTAACCGCTCTTTAATGTAAATGGCATTTTCACAATTTCTCAGTAAAATTAAAGATGATTTTATATCAATACCACTACCTATCATCATTGAAAGAGCCATAGTAAATTTACAACAAAATCTATTTTTCTCTAAATTTTTCGTTAGTGGATTTTTATATTTAAAATTATAGGTTATCCCCTTCCCCTTTAGATAAATATGCATAAAGCTTATGCCAATGAAAATCCCTATGACCATTGGTAGTACAAGTATACCTAGACTATTTATAACTCTAGATAATCCTAAATAAAATTTAGTTATATAAGGGAGTTTCATATTTTCTATATCCATAGAATTAAAAAATGCAGGTACTAACTTGTAAATGGCAATTAACCCCATAATTAATACAAATATAAATAATCCTATAGGATAAATACTTACGCTAATAATTTTCTTTCGCCTTTTATATTCCTTCATATAGTACTTTTCCATGAAAGTTAGAATTTGCTGCAATCTACCACTTTCTTCTCCAAAATGAACTAATGTTATAAAAAATTCGGGAAATACATTTTTAAATTTCTTTAAGCTTTCTGAAAAGGATAAACCACTTTTTATATTGTTTATAACTTTATTTAGAATATCACATAACCTTTTATCCCCTAAATGCTCTTCTAATAATTTCAAAGCATTAACTAAAGGAATTCCTGCCTTTAAATTATTCTTTAAATTTCTGCAAAAAGTAGATAAATTTTTTTCTGAAATCCTTCTTTTAAGCAAATATGTATTTTCTTTATGCAACTCTTTATATTTAATACAATATATTTCTTCCTCTTCTAATCTTTCCATTAAACTCCAATGATCTTCTACTATAACTTTTCCTGATACAATTTTCCCCTTTACATTTATCCCCTTATACTTATACTCCATAATCCACTCCTAAGGCTTTTTCAATGTTATAAACCTGCATATTTCCATAATACTCTTCCACAGAAGTAATTCCCTCTACAACTAATTCCTTAAAATATTCATTCATAGTAATCATTCCCTCTTCAATAGCTATGTTTCTTAATATATCACTATCCCCACTATCCATAGACTCCTTTAATCTCTTTCCCATAATCATAATCTCATAGGCTACAGTTCTTCCTCTGTATCCAGTGCTATTACATTTAATACATCCAGTTCCTCTATAGCCTTCTTCAACCCTATCCATGGCTAGAAGTTTCTTTTCTTCCTTGGATAATTTATATTTCACCTTACACTTTTCACATATTAATCTTGTTAACCTTTGAGCAATTACAAGAACAAGAGAACTTTTAATTATATCTCCATCTATCCCCATGTTAGTTAGTCTATTTATAGCACTGCTAGCATCGTTAGTATGCAAGGTAGTTAAAACTAAGTGACCTGTTAAAGATGCTCTTATAGCTACTTCAGCAGTTTCCTTATCTATAATTTCACCAACCATTATTACATCAGGATCCTGTCTTAATACTGCCTTTAATATATTTCCATAGGTAGCACTACCTTCTCCTATGGAAACTTGATTAATTCCCTGAACTTCACACTCCACCGGCTTTTCTACAGTGACTATATTCCTAATTTCTTCGTTCAACTCATTTATCATAGAATATAAAGTAGTAGTTTTACCACTTCCTGTAGGACCCGTAATTATAATTAAACCTTGTTTAAACTTTAATATATTTTTTAAGATTCGATAATCTTTAGGTGTAAAACCCAGCTTATTTATATTTAACAAAGGTGCATTTCTTTGTAATATTCTTATTACAAATTTTTCTCCGTGAACAGTAGGCATTGTAGATATTCTTAAATCATAAATATGTTCTTTTACTTTAAGATTTATCTCTCCATCTTCTGGAGCATATTTATTAGTAATATCCATATTTGCCATAACCTTTATTCTTGTGGCTATAACCTCATAAAGACTCTTAGGTAAAGCACTAAAAACATTTAAAACACCATCAATTCTGTACCTTACAGTAATTTTATCCTTCCATGGTTCTATATGGATATCACTAGCACCTTTTTCAATACCTTCTCTAAAAATTGAATCAACTATAGAAATAATGGGTCCTTTTACTTCTTTATCAAGCTCCTTTCTAGGATACTCTTCACCTTTAAGTCCCTTAACTATTTGCTTTCTATAAATTTCTTCATAATATTTATCTAAATAAATCTTAAATTGATCTATAGTACATAAATTAAATACTGCTTTCTTCTTTAAAATAAATCTTAATCTACTAATTTCTTCATTGGTATGCTCCTTGAAGGTAGCTAAGTGAATCTCATTATTTCTTATGTCATAAGGGAAAACGCTATACTCTTCACACATCTCCTTGGAAAGCATAGACATAGCCTTAGTATTTATTGCTATTGAATCTAAATCTACTCTGTTGATCACCATTTTATCTCCTTAAACATATTAAAAATATAATCTTCTTTTGTCACAACTATAATTATTACCATTTATTTCAAATATAATTCTATAAATAAATAAAAAAGGGTTTATATTAAAACAATTTTATTAATTGTTTCAATATAAACCCTTCATAGCTCACTTATACTTCTATTTCACCCTTAAATACATTTTCCGCTGGCCCCGTCATCATTATTCCATCCTCAGTTATTTCTATAGCTAAAATACCTCCTGGAGCCATAACCTTCACAGATTTATCTACTAAATTTAATTTATTACAAACCACCACCGATGAACAACATCCTGTTCCACAGGCAAGGGTTGGCCCTGCTCCTCTTTCCCAGGTATTAACCTTTNNTTTCCTCCCTATTCACAACTCTACAAAAGTTAACATTGGTACCCTGTGGAAATAATTCATGGGTTTCTATGACTGCACCTTCTTCAACTTTAAACCCTCCATCTTCAGTTAATAAAACAGTATGAGGAACTCCAAGTAATAATGAAGTTATATTATAGCTTTTCCCATTGGCACTGATATCTTTTTTAATAATTTCTTCCTCTCCTAAGGCAGGAATAAACTTTGGATTAAAACTCTCTCTTCCCATATTTATCTTAACAGCTTTTACCTTATTATCTTCTAAGAATAGATGACAAACCTTTATACCATCTCCTGTTTCTACGGTAAACTCACTTTTTCTTACTATGTTATTTTCATATACGTATTTTGCAAAGCATCTTATTCCATTTCCACACATACCAGCATAGGAACCATCACTATTTATTATTATCATTTGAATATCAGCAATTTTGCTCCTTCTTACTACTAATATTCCATCTCCTCCTATGCCAAAATTTCTATCACATAACTTTTTAGCTAAAGTACCTAAATCATTGTGTTTTACTTCCATATCTTCAAAAACCACAAAATTATTTCCTGCTCCCTGCATCTTTATAAATTTTAAAATTTTCATAATATTCTCCTCTTAAAAGTAATTTTTAAGTATAACAGCTCTTATAGATTCATAATTAATTGTCTTAGGTAACTCTGCCTTTACCTTACTAACCCTATCATATCCAATCCTTTCACAAACTTCCATGATAATTTTTTCTTCATCTTGGTTAAAAAACTTATTTAAAGGAATAGTAAACTTAGGTCTTCCATACTCCTCTATATACTCTGTAACATATCCAAGTATAGTTGAAATTGATATCTCAATCTCTTCAGCAATATCCTCAATTGCAAAATCTTCATTTAACATATCTAAAGCTATTTCCTTATTCTTTCTTTCATCTCCATCTATAACTAATCTTTTTTTCTTTTTTTCTTCCCATATTGGAGTTATTCCTTCTTCTTCTAAATATGTATTTACTGCTTCTATTAAAGTCACTCCATATTTTTCTATCTTCTTAGGCCCCATACCTCCTATATCCTTTAGCTCTTCTAAGGTTTTAGGGTATCTTCCACTTATCTCTTTTAGAGTATTTTTTGCTATGATATTCTGTTCCATAGCACCTTCTATCCTACTTAATTCCCTTCGCACTAAAACTAACCTTTCAAATAGCTTTTTATCAGTCTTTACATAAAAATCCCCTGATTCCTCCTTAATACTGCTAACCTCTTCTGATTTAGTTACACTAACTTCTTCATAGCTTTTGTTAGAGTTATCTTTTTCCTTAACAGTTAGATTGTTAGCTTCAACATACTCTATAATAGCACCTTGAAATTCATTGCCATACTTACTATACTTAGTTTCTCCCACTCCAGATATCTCTAAAAACTCCTCCTTATTTGTAGGATGCTTAACGCTCATTTCCCTAAGGGTTCCATCACTAAAAATTATATATGGAGGAATTCCAGCAGCCTTTGCCATGTTATATCTAAGTTCTCTTAATATATCAAAGAGTTCATTTCTTACCTCTGCATTAACTTTCACCTTAAATTCTTTAAAGTGAACTACTTCCTGACCTCTAAGTACTTCCATAGACTTATTATTTAATGCAAGAACAGGATAAGTTCCTTCAACTTGATTTATATACCCATGAGAAATTAATGTATTTATAAAAGTTTTTAGATTTTCACCTGAATAATCCTTCATTATTCCATAGGTAGATAATTCCTGAAAATTAAACTGTGTAACCTTTTTATTTTTTGAACCTCTAAGTACATCTATAAGCATAGTTGCACCGTAGTTTCGTTTCATCCTATATATACAAGATAGTACCTTTTGAGCATCTACAGTTTTATCAACTATCTCTCCCTGATTTAAACAATTACTACAATTTTTGCAGTCATCTTCATAACTTTCTCCAAAGTAATTTAAAATATATTTTCTATAACAATCATTGCTATAAACAAAATCCACCATCTGCTGAAGTGCTTTATACTGATTGTTTTTTCTCTCTGGATTTTCTATGCTCATCTCTATTAAATACTTTTGAACATGGATATCTCCTGGAGAAAATAATAGTATACACTGACTCTTCTCACCATCTCTACCAGCTCTTCCAATCTCTTGGTAATAACCTTCTATATTTTTAGGCATATTATAGTGAACCACATATCTTATATTAGACTTATCTATTCCCATACCAAAGGCATTAGTTGCCACCATAATCTTAACCCTATCATAAATAAAATCTTCCTGATTCGCTTTTCTTTCCTCGTCAGATAAACCAGCATGATATCTAGCTATATTATATCCCTTGCTAGAAAGCTCTCTATAAATATTATCTACTTCCTTTCTAGTAGCTCCATATATAATACCAGAGTTTTCTTTATTGTCTTCCATAAATTTAAGAAAATATTTCTTCTTATTCTCAGATTTAACTATATTTATAGACAAGTTTTCTCTATCAAAGCCAGTAATAAATATTTTAGGACTTTGTAACTTTAAAAGTTTTACTATGTCCTGTCTTACTTCTTTAGAAGCTGTAGCAGTAAAGGCTGTAACTATAGGTCTCACCATAAGCCTTTCTATAAAACCAGCAATTCTTTTATAGCTAGCTCTAAAGTCATGACCCCATTGAGATACACAATGGGCCTCATCTATAGCTATCTGGCTAATAGGTATCCTAGAAATTACATTATAAAATTCTATATTATCTAACCTCTCAGGGGCTATATAAAGTATTTTATATTTTTCTTCCTTTATTCCATCTAATACGTCCTTAAAATCTTTACTACTTAAGGAGCTATTGATATAGCTACAAGGTATCCCCATGTCTTTAAGTGCATCTACTTGATCCTTCATAAGGGAAATTAAAGGTGAAATTACTATAGTTAATCCCTGTAGGATTAAAGCAGGCACTTGGTAACATATAGACTTACCACTACCTGTAGACATTATAGTAAGTGCATCCTCTCCCTTTAAAATAGATTCTATAACCGGCTCTTGACCTGTCCTAAAGCTTTTATATCCATAATATTTTTCTAAAATTTCTTTCATTGCTTTTTTCAAAACTACACATCCCTTAGCTTGTTTAATTAAATCATATCCTTTTGTAAAAAGGTTTTTATCATACATACATAAGCATCATGACCTATTATAAGTGATTCTTCATTAAAATCAAAATGAGGATTATGATGTGGTGCCACAATAGAAGATGGAATTATAAAATACATTCCCTTTCCCCCTTGCTTTTCCACCTCTTCTAACATATAAGTTATATCTTCAGAGGCTCCAAAGGAAAATTCTTTAATAATTTCTATAGGTAAACTTCTAAGATTTTTTATTACTATCTTAGAAAATTCATTATCGTGGCTATTATATGCCCTTGCAGAACCAACTACTCTTATATTATATTCCACATTGTAGGAAATTGCTGTACCCTTAACTACACGACAAACCATATCCATTATTCTATCATTAATTTCGTTAGTATCTCCTCTAGTTTCCAACTGTAAAACTGCTTTATCTGCTATGACATTTTTTCCAGTTCCTCCATGAAGAGTTCCCACATTAAGTCTTCCTACTCCTTTTCCAAATTGCACTTGACTATGAAGATTTAAAATACAACTCGCCCCTGCTAAAAGAGCATTTCTTCCCTCTTCTGGGCAAAGACCTGCATGGGCAGATTTACCTAAGAACTCTACCTCCACTTTATTAGTAGCAAGCAAATTTTTAACTTTAACAGCTATGGCATTATTTTTATCAATAAAACCAATGTGACCAGAAAATAAATAATCTACATCTTTTAAAAATCCAGCTTCTACTATAGACTTAGCCCCTCTAACCTCTTCCTCCGCCGGTTGAAATATGAGCTTTATTTTTCCTGTTAATTTTTCTTTCATCTCTACAATAGTATTTGCCAGCTGAAGGCCTATAGCTATATGAGCATCGTGACCACAGCAATGACATATTCCTGGATTTTTAGAAGAAAATCCTTCTTTAAAAGGTCTATGATTTCCCTTAGCTTCCTCAACCTTAAGCCCATCTATATCAAATCTAAAGGCCATGGTAGGACCCGGAACTCCTGTATCCATAGTTGCTACTACCCCAGTATATCCTTCTAGAATTTCATCTATATTAAAGGGCATGTTTTTAATTACTTCACTACACCCTAGCCTATGATTAGTAAGTATTTCCTCATCAGGCATACCCATTGGATTACTATGTATTTTTTTGCCATATTGTAGATTATATCCAAGTTTTTTTAAGTAATCCATTATTTTTATGGTGGTTTCAAATTCTAACCACCCTGCTTCTGCACATCTATGAAATTCCCTTCTTAAGTCAATAATACTTTCTTTTAATTCCATTTATATACACCTTTCCTTCGTAATTTTTTCTATCTATTCAATTGTTATGTAAATTCATTCTTATTACTTCTTAAGCATCTACAGTTCCTTTAACTTAAATACTCCTTAAATGACATATTACTTTTATTATATCATCTTCAATTAAGGAAATTATCCTTGTCCCAACTTATTTTGTATTTTATTTATAAAATAATAGTGATATACTGTAAAATATATGCTTAAATGAAAGGATGATTTATATGGCACTAGATGGATTATATTTACGCTCTCTAGCCACTGAAATAAAAAACACTCTAATAAGCAGTAGAATAGATAAAATAACCCAACCTGAAAAGGATGAAATAATACTGAGCTTTAAAATAAATAGGAAACCCGTTAGAATACTACTAAATGCTAACGCTTCTTATCCTAGAATAAACTTTATAGATTACTCTAAGGAAAGTCCACTTAAGGCACCTGTATTTTGTATGGTTTTAAGAAAATATCTAAATACTGCAGTATTAAAAGATGTTACTCAATTAAATAATGACAGAATTCTACTTTTAGATTTTGAAAGTAGTGATGAATTAGGCTTTAACAGTATATATACCCTGATAATTGAAATCATGGGTAGACACAGTAACATTACTTTGATAAGAAAAAGAGATGGACTCATTATGGATTCCATAAAACATATTACACCAGATATAAATAGCTATAGAGTACTCTATCCTGGTATTAAATATGTATATCCCCCTGAAAGTAATAAACTTGATATATTCAACACTACCTTTGAATCATTTCAAGAAAAAACTTTAAGTCTTTATGAGGATGAAGAACTAAATGAAAAATTCTTTACTAGAGCTTTAGATGGAGTAAGTAATCCTGTAGCTAAAGAGATTTCTTTTAGGCTAAATAAAAGAAATATTCCTTTAAGTAAAAATAACCTAAAGGAACTCTATGAATTCTTAATAGAGTTTTTCTCTAAACCCAAGGATAATAATTATGACCTCTATAGCTATTACATAAATGATGAACTAAAGGATTTCCACTGTATAAAGCTAGAGCATATTTTAGATGATGATGGACAATGTGAAGAATTTTCTTCTCCTAGTAGTCTTCTAGAACGCTTCTATCATGCAAAGGATAAAATAAATAGACTTCAAAGCAAAAGCCATGATATGCAAAAGTTAGTTATAAATAACATAGACAGAGTTGAAAAAAAATTAAATATTTTAAAGAAAACTTTAATTGAATGTGAAGAAAAGCAAAAATATAATCTATATGGAGAGCTTATAACTGCAAATATTTATAATATTAAAAAAGGTGATAAAGAGGTTGAAGTATTAAATTACTATAGTGAGGAAGAAGAATATATTAAAATTCCTTTAGATATAAATAAAACCCCTTCTGAAAATGCTCAAAAGTATTTTAAAAAATATAATAAATTAAAAGCTGCAGAAGAAAATGCATATATCCAAATACAATTAGCTGAAGAAGAAGATGAATATCTTCAATCAGTACTTAGTAATATTGAAAATGCTGATAACTATAAAGATTTAGAAGATATAAAAAGTGAGTTAGTGGAAACTGGCTATATTGCTTTCAAAAAATCTATGAAAAGTAAAAAGACTAAGGCTTCAAAACCACTCCACTTCATGTCTAGTGATGGCATTGATATATATGTAGGTAAAAACAATCTAGAAAATGATTATTTAACTCTAAAGTTTGCTCATAACAATGATATTTGGCTTCACATAAAAAATATCCCAGGTTCCCATGTAATCATTAAAAACCATGGAGATGTACCTGATTCCACTCTTCTTGAAGCTGCTACCTTAGCCGCCTTCTATAGCAAGGGTAAAAACTCTACAAAGGTACCTATAGACTACACAGAGATTAGAAATGTTAAAAAAATGGCTAAAGGAAAGCCTGGTATGGTAACCTACTCCACAAATAAAACCATCTATGTAGATCCTATTAAACTTGATTTAAAGCAAGTTTAAAACAAAGACTATCTCAAANNTTTGAGATAGTCTTTGTTTTATTTCTTCGGATTATATTGATAGTAATAACACTGAATTCTTCCATTATAAAGCTTCCTGTTTTTATCAGCTTTTTTTCCAAATACTTTTTGAAAGTCATCATAGGATGTTAGTACATAGCAAGACCAATCCTCTAGCCCTGAATACACATTAGAAAAAGTTTTGTACAGATACTTAACCTCATCTTCGTCTAAAAGTCTCTCTCCATAAGGTGGATTAGTTATTATCATACCACCTTTTTTTCTATTTTTTACATCCTTCATATCAAGTCTTTGGAAGTTAACATACTTCTCTACACCTGCTTTTTTAGCATTATCCATGGCAGTTCTAAGGACTCTTCCATCTATATCAGAGCCTTGAATAACGAAGTCCTTTTTATTAACACTTCTTTTTGCTCCTTCACGTACCTGCTCCCAAATTTCTTTGTCAAAGTTAGGCCAAGTTTCACTTACAAAGTGTCTATTAACTCCTGGTGCTATGTTTTTAGCTATCAGTGCAGCTTCTATAGGTATAGTCCCTGATCCACAAAATGGGTCTATCAAAAGCTCATCTCCATTGAATTTGGCTATCAAAACTAAGGCTGCTGCTAAGGTCTCCTTCAAAGGAGCCATTCCTGCATTTTCCCTATATCCCCTCTTATGAAGTCCTACTCCAGAGGTATCTACTGCAAGGGTTACCTTATCCTTTAGAATTCCAACTTCTATCTTATATACTGGTCCATCCTCACTAAACCAGTTAGTATCATATTTTTCTTTCATTTTTTCTACTACAGCTTTTTTTACTATACCTTGACAGTCAGGTACACTATGTAAGGTAGATTTAACAGATTTTCCTATAACATGCATCTTACCATCTATAGGTATTAATCTACCCCAATCAACTTTTTTAGTTCCTTGAAATAACTCTTCAAAGGAGGTAGCTTCAAATTCTGCCATCTCTAGAAAAACTCTCTCTGCAGTTCTTAAATGGATATTACAGATAGCAACATCCATTTCATCTCCTTCAAAGGTTATCTTTCCATTTTCTATTTTTAAGTCTTCATATCCTAAATTCTTTAGCTCCTTGCCTGTAATAGCCTCTATACCAAAGGTAGTAGTTACAATTATTTTATACATATATTTTTTCTCCTAATTATTCTCGTATAGACTTACAGAGTCCACTCCATCTTTTTCTACTAGTTCAACAGATATATCCTCTTTTCTTGAAGTTGGTATGTTTTTCCCCACATAATCAGCTCTTATTGGTAGCTCTCTATGGCCTCTATCTACAAGTACAGCTAGCTGAATCATTTCAGGTCTTCCTCTATCTATGATTGCATCTATTGCAGCTCTTACACTTCTTCCTGTAAATAAAACATCATCTACTAAAATTATTCTCTTACCAGTTATATCTACACCTAATTCTATACTATTATGTTCCTTTAAGTTTTCAGGTTTTTTTAGGTCGTCTCTATATTTAGTTATATCTACACTACCTACTTCTACCTCTTCACCTTCAAACATGTTAATTAGTTCAGCAATCCTATTAGCTAGTGGCACTCCTCTACTTTTAATTCCTAATATAACTAAGTTTTCTGTACCCTTGTTTTTTTCTATAATTTCATGAGAAATTCTCGTCAGAGTTCTCTTAATTGCTTTATCGTCCATAAGTACTGATTTTAGTTCCATAACAATACCTCCTTAAACTTCTTTTCTTAATTTATCTAATATATCCTGAAAATATTCTGGAAGTTGTGAATCAAATTCCATATACTCTCCTGTAGTAGGATGTATAAAACCTAATTTTTTCGCATGAAGTGCTTGACCTTGCAATTTAAACTTCTGTTTTTTATATCCATATACTTGATCTCCAATTAGTGGATGATGTAAATGAGCCATATGAACTCTAATTTGATGTGTTCTACCTGTTTCTAATCTACATTCCACCAAAGTATTACTTTTAAATCGCTCCAACACTTTATAATTAGTAATAGCTTCTTTTCCATACTTAACTACAGCCATCTTTATTCTATCTATAGGATGTCTTCCTATGTTGGTTCTAACAGTACCTTCTTCCTCCTTTACTATACCTTCTACTATGGCATAGTAAGTTCTCTTCATGGAGTGATCCTTTAGCTGCATAGCTAATGAATTATGCGATTTATCATTTTTAGCAACTACTAATACCCCTGAAGTATCTTTATCAATTCTGTGTACAATACCAGGTCTTATAACTCCGTTTATACCTGATAAGTCCTTACAATGATGAAGAAGGCCATTAACAAGTGTTCCAGTATAATTTCCTGGGGCAGGGTGGACTACCATGTCCTGTGGCTTATTTATTACTATAACATCACTGTCTTCATAAATTATATCTAAAGGAATATCTTCAGCATCTACTTGAAGCTCCACTGGCTCAGCTATTTCTACTTGAACCTGGTCCCCTATTCTTAATTTGTAATTACTTTTCTTTATGTGTCCATTGACTTTCACTTGTTGTTTTTCAATAATTCCCTGAACAAAAGATCTAGACATATCTACTTCATTTTCGCTTACAAATAAGTCAAGTCTCTTCCCCACATTTTTTTCTTCTATAGTGTAATTTTTAAAATCCATTAAATCTCATCCTTCAGTATACATATTAATAGAAAAAACGTCCCTATACAAACTAGCATATCAGCCACATTAAAGGTTGGAAAATAATATACATCCCTATAGTGAATCATAATAAAATCCACTACATAATTATAACTTATCCTATCTATAAGATTACCTATTGCTCCTGCAATTATCATAGCAATAGATACATATACTAATTTGAACTTAGGCTTATACTTTAATAAGTAGAATATCATGCCTATAACTACAATTATAGTAATAACAATAAATAACCACTGTTTATTTTGAAGCATTCCAAAGGCAGCTCCACGGTTTTCTAAATAATCAAGAGTAAAGAAATCCTTAATTACAGTTATCCCTTCTGAACCTTTTAAGGTGCCTATAGCCCACCATTTTGTTCCTCTATCTATTATTAGACCTAATACTAATATTATTATTCCTAAAGTCAAAACCACTCCCCCTTATCTTAATTAACTAAAATATTTTTAATGGTATTAGACTTGTTTATAATTTTTTTTAAATTTTCTACATTAATAGTTTGTCTTGCATCTGATACAGAATTATCAGGATTTACATGACTTTCTATAATTAGCCCATCTGCACCAGCTGCTACAGCTGCTAAACTCATAGCTTCAATTAACTCACGTCTTCCAGTTCCATGACTAGGGTCCACAATAACAGGAACTCTATAATTTTCCTTAATTACCGCTACAGAGTTTAAATCCAAGGTATTTCTAGTTGTAGTTTCAAAGGTTCTTACTCCTCTTTCACAAAGTACCACTTGATTATTACCTTCCTTTAAAATATACTCAGCAGCATAAATCCATTCAGCCACAGTGGCACTTATTCCTCTTTTTAGAAGTACAGGTACTTTAAGCTTTCCTAGTTCCTTTAAAAATGTATAGTTATACATATTTCTAGAACCCACCTGTATCATATCTACATATGGAAGAGAAATTTCTATATCTCTAGCATCCATTACCTCAGATACAACTGGTAAGCCAAATTCATTTCCCACTTCTTTAAGTATTTTTAGTCCCTCTATACCGAGACCTTGAAAATCATAGGGAGATGTTCTAGGCTTGAAGGCACCAGCTCTCATCATATGTGCTCCCTGTTCCTTCAATGCTCTTCCTATATTTATCATTTTATCATAGTTTTCCACTGCACAAGGCCCAGATATAAACACTAAGTCATCTCCACCAATGATTACATCCTTAACCTGTACTGTAATTTTTTCTCCACTATTTTTTTCTGCAAGTATTCTTTTCATATAATATCACCTTATAAAGTTTTTAACATAGAACGCAATATAGTATTTGAATTTTTAACTGATATTGCTTTGAATTTTTCATAATCCATATGTGCTCCATTATTAGCATTGTCAGAAATTGATCGTATTATAACAAAAGGTTTGTTATTAAGATAAGCAGCATGAGCTATACTTGCTCCTTCCATCTCGCAAGATAGAGCATTAAACTCACTTTTTAACCATCTTATCTTCTCTATATCAGCTATAAATTGATCTCCAGATACTATTCTACCAGTGAAAATATTTATATCTTTTATACCCTCGCAAGCACTTTGAGCTTTTTCTACTAATCCCTTATCACATTTAAAGTCAAAGACTTCCATATTAGGAACTTGACCTGGTCTATCTCCAAATTTAGTTGTGTCCATATCATGCTCCACTAAATCTGTAGCAATAACCACATCGCCTGGATAAATATCTTCTCCAATACCACCAGCTATACCAACATTTATAACTGCATCCACATTAAAGTCATCAACTAAAATTTGTGTACAAACTGCTGCATTTACCTTACCTATTCCACTTCTAACTATTACAACATCCTTATCATAAATAGTTCCATGATTAAATGTCATCATTGCTCTTGTAACTTTTTTCTTTATTTCCATATC
This sequence comes from Clostridium sp. UBA7503, assembly GCF_002477055.1. Classification (NCBI taxonomy): domain Bacteria; kingdom Bacillati; phylum Bacillota; class Clostridia; order Eubacteriales; family Clostridiaceae; genus Clostridium; species Clostridium sp. UBA7503. Next base: position 16,319 of record NZ_DLNT01000018.1, on the reverse strand, counting down.
AACTATTAGAGAACTTACTTCCTCTTCCATAGCTCCTATAATTCCTATTCTCATGCTAAAATCTCCTCTTTTCTTCCTAGGTACAAATAATTCTAGGTACTTTTCTTTAATACAAATTTAGATAACCAATTATGCTAATACATATCCAAGTATAATTTTTCACATTAATTGGGTATAACTACATCTATTATAATATACATGTTTCGGGATATGTCAATAGCTTTCAGCAGATAAAAAAATCTCACCCTAAAGTGAGATTAAAGAGCTGCTACGTCCCTGTATAACGATTCCCCCTAAAGGACAACGAATTTTAAGTATGAAATAAATTGATACTTAGAATTTTGTTAGTAACCTTCAGTTGGAGTAAATAACTCTGTTTATACATTAATCATATTTACCAAAAATTACACAATATATATAAATACAATTTCAGTATTACTTATCTACAAAAAAGCTTTTTATATCCTCTAATTCAGCTGTATTATATTCAAAGCTTTCTACATCTTTTTCTGAAGCAACTTCTAGTGATGGCTCATGTACCTTCTCTTCGATTACAGTTGAAATATTATAATTTTTATCAAAATCTTTTTCTAGAGCTTCAAACATTTCCATTTGTGTAACTATAAAGTTTCTAAACTTGCTCCTAAACTTAGCAAATTCCTGTTTTGTTCTATCGAATTCATCATTGATATTTAAAACATCAGTGTGGGCTTTATCTAAAATTCTTTTAGCACTTTCATTTGCATTTTTAATTATAAGTTCAGCTTCGGATTGAGAACTTTGCTTTGCCTGTTCTGCTGCATTTTGTGCTAATAACAAAGTACTTTGAATAGTAGTTTCCATCTTTGCATAATGATCTAATTTATCTTGAAAAACATCTAATTTTTCCTTTAAAATAGCATTTTCCTTATACACGGTTTCATAATCCTCAGAAATTTGTTCTAAAAATTCATCCACCTCATCCATGTTATATCCTCTCATGGCTTTTTTAAAATCTTTGTTCATAATGTCCATAGCTGTCATCTTCATATCCTTCACCCCGCATTAAATATATTTACCTATTAATAATTTAATTCGTCCCTTATTAGTTTCTCCTTCAATTGAATTAATTTTATACTTTCCAAATCCCCTTATGGTAATAGTATCCTTCATTTCTATTAATTTATCTTTTCTATTACATTTAAGATAATTTAATAATACAGAACCATTACCTATAATATCTATGCCTTTAGCCCTAGACATATTGCAAATACTAGATACCACATTATCTAATCTAAGGGATGTAACAATTATAGTCTTTTCTTCAAATTCAATCTTTGGGATATCTTCACTATTTATATCTATTCTATCAATAGTACATGGACAACTTCCAATAGTAGTTAAATTATCTTGAACATACTGAGAAACTGACCTTGTCATTGGAACAAAGCATACATCTCCTTTTACTACTAAGTCTCCAAATAAGCTTCTCTTAACTCCCAAAGCCATCATAGAGCCTAAATAATCTTTATGCTTAAGATCTTTAAACTTTGATTTATTTTTTATCTTAACAATATGAATATCATAGTCCAGAGTTTCATATGTATTAATAGAAAAACATAATATCTTTCTCTCACAATCCGCAAACACACCAGTACCATGAACAAAAACCCCAAGTTTACTTTGGTTGTTTTTTATATTCATATAGATATCCGGAGTTACAAACTCCTTTGTATATATAGGAATTTCTACGTTTTTACATAGCTCTATGTCCTCATATATACTTGAAATATAATTTTTATCGTAATCTTTAAATATATCTAAAAAGGTCTTTTTATCCATAGCTTTCCTCTAATTCATTATATATTATTAAATTAATTATAATTCCTCTTTATACTGTTCATATTTTATAAGCTATATTCCACCATTCAAATATATAAAAAACTAACCACGTAATACTTTACTAAGTTTGAATACTAGACTTATTTGAATGAACTAAAAATTCCTTTGTTTGTAAGCTCATTTTTTAATTCATTACTAACTTCAATATTAGATGGAGTTAATATAAATACGCCCTTTTCTACAGGTTGAAGTCCACCCTCTAATGCATAAATAGCTCCTATTAGGAAATCAAGTATTCTTTGACCTTCCTTAGGTTCTACTCCATTTAAATTAACAATAACAATTCTTCTAGACTTTAAATTGTCTACAATAATTTTCCCCTCATCATAATTTGAAGGCTTACTAATTACAACCTTTGAGGATGATGCAGTATGAATATTAACTATTTTATTTTGCTTCTTGCTTACGAAAGGTTCAATTTCAATCTCCTCTTCCCCTGCATCATAGCTTTCTTCCCTATTCTCTAATAATTCTTCATCATCTTCTTCATCAAATCCCATCATTCTACTTATTCCTTTGAAAAATTCCATAATAAAACCTTCCTCCTACCTTAATTTGTTATAATCTCTTTTCCCAAAAACCCCTTCACCAATTCGAATCATATTTGATCCTACTTTTAAAGCTTCTTTATAATCTCCACTCATTCCCATAGATAAAATCTCCATGGTAATATTTTTATAGCTTTTAGTTTTCAGGGTATCAAATACTTCTTTAGTCTTAGTAAAATAGTAATTACAACTTTCAGTATCTCCTTTTGGAATAGTAGCCATAATACCTTTCACCTTGACGTTTTTACATTGTTCACAAGCATTTATAAGCTCATCTAAATCTTCCATCATAATCCCAGTTTTAGACTCTTCTCTACCTATATTAATTTGAATTAATACATTTGCAATAACTTCCTTACTTGAAAATTGTTTTTCAATCTCCTGTAAAAGTCTAACACTATCTAAAGAATGTATTAAATAAACTCGTCCAACTAAATATTTAACCTTATTTCTTTGAAGATGACCTATTAAGTGCCACCTAATATCCTTAGGTAAGACTTCTTGTTTTTCTATTAACTCTTGAACTTTATTCTCTCCAAAATTTCTTTCCCCTAAGTCATATACATTTTGTATTTCAGCTATAGATCTAGTTTTTGATACTGAAATCAATGTCACTTCTTTTGGCAACTCATTCTTCAATTTTATAAAATTTTCTTCAATAGACAATTTTATTCCTCCCGTCTCATATACAAACTCTAGCTTATAATGGAAAATATATGCCCATATATTTTATTCTCGATATAATCTAAAAAACCTTTAATATTATTAATTTTTTCTAGTTTTTTATTTTGATTTTAAATACTCACTTTTTAACTCTCCATTATAGGCTGGCAACTTTTCATCATAAATTGATTCAATATCTACATAACAACCTCTTGCCTTTAAACTCTTAAGATGATTTTGTTCATTTTCAAGAAAACTATTTATTACATTTTCATTTCCTATAGCTGTAATATAAAACGGAGCTATTATTTTTATTCCATCTACCTCTATGGTTGGTCCAGCACAAAGTCCAGCTGTTGAACCTATTATTCTATATCCATTAATAGCTATCGCCTCCGCTCCTGCAGCTTTTAAATCATTAATAACCCATACTAAATCGTAATCATGAACAAGCATATCGTGAAGTACATTTTCCCCTAAAATTGTAAATTCAGGTGCATCATTTAAAGTAATTTTTACGCCGTTTCCAACAACTGGAATCAACCCTAATGCAATCTTATTTTCATTTATCTCTGCAGTCATCTCTTTTCTAACTTCATCCTCAGATATACTACTTCTTTCATATTTATTAATTTTATCATTAATTTCAACATATTGATCTTCTAAATTACTTATTTCATTTTGTAACTTTGTCCTACTGTCATATGCCTTTTGATATTGCTCTACATCTAAAAATTTAGTTTCTCCTCCTAAATTTACATTCATAGCTATTAAAATACCAATTATAATGGTAGCTATAAGTAAAAATATATTAGCTTCATTAACTCGCATTTAATTATCTCCTTAATGATGTGTTTTTATTCTATCCATCAATAATCTTCTTATAACAGCAAAGTTTGTAAATATCCTCTGTCCAAATATTATAATTGCTGCGATATATACAGGTATACCCAACTTATCCCCTAGATAAACCATTCCGGCTGCTAAAAATGCATTTCCAAAAAATCCTGATATAAATATATCTGGTCTAAAATCCTTATTTAAAGTAGCTCTAATAGCACCAAAAGTGGAGTCTATACAAGCAAATATTGCAACAGATATATATGGTGATAATTTAAGTGGAAAATTTATGTTGAAAGCTATTCCTAATATAATTCCTATTATAAGTCCTACTAATGCAATCATTTTAACACTCCTACTCTTAGTTTTCTTCTACTTCTTTTATATGTTCATATTTTACTGGTATACTTGCCTTTTTAATTTTAATGTTATCCTTTATTTCCGATGTAACCTCACAGATTCTTTTTACTCTATTAGGAATAAACCATCCTTTAGTCCCTTCCAATATAGTCTTATTTCCTATAGCTTTTATTACTATACGCTCCTGTGGTGAAATTCTTTCACCATTAATTCTAATACTATTTCCCGCTACCCTTATACTGCTGTTTCCAATAAGTCTTATATCATTTATAGATACAGCTTCAGCACCTGCAGCATATAATTCATTAACGATATACAGTAACTCATAATCTTGTATAGGATCATCTTCTACTTGTGGAGTGAATAAACTAGTTTTAGGATCAATATATATTATAATACCTGGTCCCTCAACATTAGTTACTCCAGCTCTAAGCCTAGTATTATTTAGTTCTTCAAGGAGCCTTTGATTCTTTGTATCTTCTGTTGCTTCCTTTTCGTATTCAGCCGCCTTCACCTCTAGTTCTTCGACAGTCTTTTCTAATTCTTCCTTTTGTTTTTTTAATTGTTCATTTTCTAAATATATTTCTGGACTTTGCGAACCCTCAACTTTATCTATACTTTGCTCTCCTATAGTATTAAGTTGAGTAATTATAACAAATCCAAACATTAAAAATATAAGTCCGGTACATAGCTTGGAAATAATACTTTTCACTTACCCTACCTCCCAATAAAATCTTTCTTGAACTATGATTCTTTTACCATTTAATCTTTTAAACTATTTTTCCTTATAAATAACTGGATTACCTTCAAAACTTACATCCACATATCCCTTCATCTCTCCAAAGGCCCCACTTTCTATTATACTAAAACCCCTAGCAATTTTACTATTCACTTTATCAACCGTTCCGAGTTTTATGTGTAAATTATTTACGTATACTTTTAAGTCTATAAAGTCATTAACTTCTAATTTTATTATGCTGTATTTTTCAAACAAACTATTTTCTTTTAAAAACTTGTAAATGTCGCAAATTCCCTTTATTTTATCTTCATCTATATTTTTAATCTGTTCACCTATTTTTAAATATGTTTCATCAATTCCTTCAATCCTCAAAGCTTCTATGCCTTCAACAGATTCCTTCTTTTCCAAAACCACACCCTTATCATCAATCACATAGAAACCTCCTGATATTTCTGTGTAGAAAGCAATCCTTCTCTCATTTATAGCAATAGATAGTTTATTAGGATATTTTCTAATAATGGTTGCTTCTAATATGTAAGGGTTTTTCTCTAGCTCTTTTTCCATTTTTTTTGTTTTTATCTTAAATATATTGGTACCCTTTTGAAGCTTTGTAGTTGCTTTAACACTGTCTTCAGATAAATTTACCAACCCACTAACTAAAATCTCTGATAAATTAAAAGCAGGTAAAGTTAAAGCCAAAGTTATTAAAATAGAAATCATTACTACAAGTAGTAATATGGTTTTTTTTAATTTAATTTTTTTTTTCTTTCGCTTTAATATCTCTTCTTTATTATCTATTATATAATTACCATAACTCTGTTTAGTTTTCTTTGCCACATTTTCACCACCAAATTACAATATATAAATATGAAAGTAAATTAATACACCTTATATCATACCATTTTTATATTACAAATTCATTACAAAAATATTAAATATTACGGCTATGCGTATTATCTTTTATTATTTAATAGTATGCTGGAGTATTTGTTCAAAATTCAATGCTATTACTACAGAGCCAAAATAATAGGACTGAAGAATACAAAGAATCTTCAGTCCTATTATTTCTATGAAGTTTTTTTATTGTTCTGCCGAGTTATATTAAGAAGTATTCCCATAAATAACATATTAATTACTAAGGAAGACCCTCCATAGCTTATGAATGGTAGAGGAACACCTGTTACTGGCATAGAACCTGTAACAACAGCAATATTAATTAAGCTTTGAATAACTACTACAGAAGTTATTCCTGTAGCTAATAGGGAACCGTACATATCCTTTGCCTTAGATGCTGCAATAACTCCCCTCCATAGAAACAGTATAAACAATATAATAATAAAGGCACAGCCTATAAAACCTAGTTCTTCACCTATAACTGACAATATAAAATCATTATGAGGTTCAGGAATATAAAAACACTTTTGTCTTGATTGACCTATTCCAACACCAATGAGTCCCCCAGAACCTAATGCTAAGAGAGATTGTACCAATTGATATCCATCTCCTTGAGAATCACTCCAGGGATTAGTAAAACTTAAAAGTCTTCTAAGTCTATATTCCTCTGTTAAAATAAATACAGCCCCTAAAACTCCTACAGTGCCTATTAGTCCCCCCATATGAATAACTTTAGTTCCAGCTACAAATAACATTATAAGACTAACCACCATGGTAACTGTGGCAATACTAAGATTCTTTTCAAGAAGAATCATTCCTGCTATAAAACCTGCAAATAAAAGGTTAGGCACTACGCCCTTCCAAAACTTTTTTATATTTTGAGGATTGTTTGATATATATTTTGCTACAAAAAGCACTACCACGTACTTTGCAATCTCTGATGGTTGAAAGGATAATGGGCCAAGTCTAATCCAACGCTGAGCTCCCTTTACTGGCGGAAATAAAAATACTAAACAAAGGGCTATAAATGTAAAGATTATTAAAATTCTTGTATACTTTTTATACTTATGGTAATCGATATTTAATGTTATCATCATTCCAACAAGTCCAAGTCCAGCCCATTGAAGCTGTTTCCATAGAAAGTATTCTGCATCATCATATTTAAAGGCTGAAAAATATGAACTGGCACTATATACCATGACAACTCCCACCGTAACTAACATAATAATTACAGCAAAAAGTAGAAAGTCCACATCTCCCAATTTCATTTTGGGTTTTTTCATATTAAATTCCTCCTACGCCATTTTAATAAGTTAGTGCAAGGAATCCTATTAAACATAGTATAACTGTTATTATAGAGAATACTGCTACTATCTTACTTTCATGCCATCCCTTTAATTCAAAGTGATGATGTAGAGGTGCCATCTTAAATACTCTCTTTCCAGTAAGTTTAAAGGAAGCAACTTGAATAATTACTGAAAGAGTTTCTAATAAATAAACTCCACCTACAATTATTACTATAAGCTCTAGCTTTAATATCATAGCAATAGCTGCAACAGCTCCTCCAAGAGCTAATGAACCACCATCTCCCATGAAAATTTGTGCTGGATAAGAGTTGTACTTTAAGAATCCAAGAATAGCTCCAGCTAGAATTCCACAGAAAATTGCTAAAGTATAATATGCCATGCCAAAACTTACAAGAGCAAAGAAAGTCATAATTAAAAGGGTAATAGAGCTACAAAGCCCATCTAATCCATCTGTAAGATTAACCGCATTAGTTACTGCTGCAAAGTATACTACTATAAAAGGTATAAATAGCACTTTTAAATCCCAAGTTACTGTGCCTAGGAAAGGTATCATAATATCCGTTCCTATTTTATCCTTAGCATAATATCCAAAGACTATAGATACTATTACTAAAAGCAACATTTTTTGATAGCTTTTTAAGCCTTCATTCTTCTTCTTGATTATCTTTAGACCATCATCTAAAAATCCAATAGCTCCAAAGGCAATAAGGGCATAAAGAGCAAGCATTGCCTCATCATGAGGATTTCTAACCATTAATATCATAGTAATACAAGTAGAAATAATAAATATTATTCCTCCCATGGTTGGAGTTCCCTGCTTTTTCAAATGACTTTGTGGTCCATCTTCTCTAATGTTCTGACCAAATTTCAACTTGTGTAATCCTGGTATTATAAATGGTGCTATTGCAAAAGATATTATAAATGCTACTAAAATAGAATATATTAATTTATTCATATTCCATCCCTCCCTATATATTTTTCTTTTGTAATTCTTTAATTATATTTTCAAATTTCATAGTTCTAGATGCCTTTATTAATAAAATATCATCACTTTTAATAGTTTTCTTTAATTCTGCTATTAGCTCCTCCATGGAATTGAAAGCCATAAATTTTTCACTGCCATAGCCCTTTTTAAAGTTCTCATTAAACTCTCCTAAGGTAAATAATAGATCTATGCCACTTGCCTTTGCATAAGCTCCCACGTGCTCATGAGCTCTAGTAGAATCTTCACCTAATTCCTTCATAGTTCCAAGGACAGCAATTTTCCTTCCATTATATTGTTTTAAAACCTCTAGAGCAGCCTCCATAGAATCTGGACTTGCATTATAAGCATCATTTATTATAGTACAGTTATTTAAATTTACAACATCCAATCTCATAGATGTAGCCTCTAAATTTTCTATTCCTCCTTGGATTTCTTCATAGGTAACCTCTAATTCTCTAGCTACAGCTATTGCCAATAATGAATTAAGCACATTATGTTTTCCTGGTACTGGTACTTTTATAGTAGCATTTACATCCTCACCATTTTCCTTAACACCAAACTCTATACTGTCCTTATTTATAATTATTCTACAACCTTTAAAATTATAATCACTATCTATACCAATTTTTACAATTTCGTATTTATTTGTGTAATAATTGTGAAGCATATCATTATCTCCATTTATAATTAATACATTTTCTTCTGTAAAATTATTTGCTATTTCTAGTTTAGCTTTTAAAATATTTTCTCTAGTCTTTAAGTTTTCTAGGTGAGATGTACCTATGTTAGTTATGACTCCTATAGATGGTTTTGCTACTTTTGCCAAGATATCAATTTCTCCCAAATCGCTCATACCCATCTCTAAAATTGCAACCTGGTAAGTTTTATCTAATTTAAATATCATCAAAGGAAGCCCAATATCATTATTAAAATTCCCTTGGGTTTTAAACACTTTATATTTTTTACTAAGAGCTGCTGCCATTAAATCCTTTGTCGATGTCTTACCTGTAGAACCAGTAATTCCTATCACCTTTATATCTAAAGTACTAATATAGTAGGATGCTAAATCAAGAAGCGCTCTCTTAGTATCCTTAACTAAAATTATAGATATATCTTTTTCATGTAAATTCTCATATTGTTCTTTTTCATGTACTATGCAAAGTTTTGCTCCACTATCTATAGCTCCATTTACAAATTTATGACCATCAAAGTTTTCTCCCTTAATTGCTATAAAAACATCTCCCGTAGAGACATTTCTACTATCTATGGTTACATTCGAAAATTCATCTATAGCTCCACTAATTAATATTTCTCCTGATATAGCCTCAGCTATTTCCTTTAACCCTATAGTTTCCATCTAAAGCTCCAACTCCTCTATCAATTCTAATACAACTTCCTTTTCATCAAAATGAATAGTTTCATTTTTAAGGATTTGGTAAGTTTCATGTCCTTTTCCTGCAATTATTATAATATCATCTTTTTCCCCGAGGAGTAATGCTGTTTTTATGGCTTCTCTTCTATTTTCAATAAGTTTATAGTTAGATTTCTTAACCCCAGCCTTAATATCTTCTAATATCATATAAGGATCTTCACTTCTTGGATTATCAGAGGTTATTATGGCTATATCACTGAGCTCTGTTCCTATTTCTCCCATGATAGGTCTTTTGGTTCTATCTCTATCACCACCACATCCAAAGATACAAATCAACTTGCCTTTAGTAAGTTCTCTAAGATTTTCTAAGATATTTTTTAAGCTATCTGGAGTATGAGAATAATCTCTAATTACTTGAAAACCCAAGTTCATCCCTAAAGTTAAGTTCTCACATCTTCCAGGCACAGTAACCTTAGAAAGTCCTTCAATAATAGTATCCATGTCTATGCCTTCATCTAAGGTAGCCCCAATACAACCTAGTGCATTATAAACGTTATATCTACCAGGTATAGGCAATTGAACTTTATATATTTTTTCATTTTCTTTTAAACTAAATATAATTCCTGTAGATTCTAAACTAATGTCTGTCCCCTTTAAATCACTTTGTTTTTCAATAGAATAAGTAGTTACCCTTGAATTTATTTTTTCAAGAAGCTTAATTCCATAACTATCATCTACATTTACCACAGAATGTTTACAGATTTTAAACAATTTACTTTTTGCACTAAAGTAGTTTTCAAAGGTTTTATGGAAATCTAAATGGTCTTGAGTTAGATTTGTAAATATTCCTTGCGAAAATTCAATTCCATAAACTCTATCTAAGTCTAAAGAGTGAGATGAAACTTCCATAACACAATAATCCATATCACTGTCCACCATATCCTTAAAAAGCTGTTGTAATTCCAAAGATTCTGGAGTAGTTTTTTCTGTATTAATCTCCTTATTCCCTATATAGTTAGCTATGGTACCTATTAGTCCAACTTTATACCCCTTTGCCTCTAATATTCCCTTTAACATAAAGGCACAAGTAGTCTTGCCATTGGTACCAGTTATACCTATTATTTTCATCTTTTTGCTTGGATTGTTATAAAAGTTTGAAGCTGCTGTAGCTAATGCCCTTCTACCATTTTGAACTTTTATAAATGTTATTCCTTCAACAAGAGTCACATCTTTTTCAACCACTACAGCTTTAGCACCATTTTCTATAGCCTTTGATATAAAATTGTGTCCATCTACATTAAATCCCCCTATGGCAAAAAATACATCTCCACATTTTATCTTTCTACTATCATATTGAGTATTATTAATTTCTATACTCTCATCTCCACTTAAGACTGTATAGGTTGCTCCCTTTAATATTTCTTCTATTTTCATCTTGCTCACATCCTTAAAATACTTTTCTTTCTAATTAAAACATTGTCCAAAATTTGATTTTTATACCTTATAGCATATAAAATCCGGTAGCACAAGTCAACCTGTAACTACCGGATAATCTAATCTACTAAGGTGCCCAGATGGAAGGTTACCGTGGTTCCTTTTTTAATTTCTTGGTTTCCTGCAACACTTTGTTCTACCACTAGACCTTCACCTATAAATTCACTCTTTAATCCTAAATCATCAAAAAGCTTTATGATACTTTCCTTTGTAAATCCCTTTAAATCAGGAATTATAACTGTATCTACGCTTCCATTACTGCCTCCTGCATATAGGATTATTTCTTTACCTTCCTTAAGAGTAAACCCTGGTTTTGGATTTATATCTGTTATAGTGCCTCCACTGCCTTCTACTCTAATAGTTAACCCTGCATCAGTTATTACTTTTTTAGCATCTGCAACTGATAGTCCTCTAACCTCAGGAACAATTACATCTGCTTTTAAACTTTCATCAACCTCCATATAGCTTCCATTAGGCTTCATTTCTGTATAATTAAACAAATCATTAAATAATTTCTGTCCAACTGGGGCAGCAATTTGCCCTGCATAGTACCAAGATGGATTTGGTTCATCAATAGATACAAATACTGTATACTTTGGATTATCAGCAGGGGCCATCCCTGCAAAGGATGATAGATACTTACCATTTGCATATCCACCATTAACAGTGTCTACCTTTTGTGCTGTACCTGTTTTACCAGCGATTCTATATCCATCAATTTTAGCCTTTGATCCTCCACCTGCACCAACTACTTGTTCTAAATGAGACCTCATTTCAGTCATAGCCTCTGGAGTAAACTGTTGTTGCTTTTCTATCTTATAGGCTTCATCAACTACTAGCTCTTCTTTATCATCGTAATGATTTATTTCCTTCATTAAATGAGGTGTTATCAAATATCCACCATTGGCAATTGCATTGAAAGCTCTCATAAATTGAACTCCTGTAGTTGTATTGCTTTGTCCAAAGGATATAGTAGCTAAGTCGGTTACAGATATATCTTTTGTTGCTTTAACTATACCTGCTGATTCACCTGGTAAATCAATTCCTGTTTTATGTCCTAGCCCAAATTTTTCAATATATTCGTTAAGGTTTGCAGCACCTAATCTCTCTCCTAAAATCATAAATCCAACGTTACAAGAATTTTTTAATATTTCTTCAAAGGTTTGAGGACCATGACCTGAAGTCTTCCAACAGTGAATATTTCTTCCTCCAATGGTAAGGGAGCCTCCACAATTAAAAGCTTCTCCCTCTGTAAGAATCCCTTTTTCTATGGCTGCCGTAGCTGTAACTACCTTAAAAATAGAACCTGGTTCATAGGCATCACTAACTAATCTATTTCTCCACATCTGCTGAATTTCATCATCTGATGTTCCTTCTGCCCATGGATTATTAGGATCATAATCAGGCTTATTTGCTAAAGCCAATATTTCTCCTGTATTAGGGTCCATAACCATAATTGATACTGCTTTAGCCTCATTATCTGCCAAGGCCTCTTCAGCTAGTTTTTCTGCAAAATTTTGTATATTCTCATCAATGGTAGTAACTACATTTCTTCCATCGATAGGTTCTGTAAATTCTGAGATTGTATATGGTAATCCCTCACTCTTTTGGTCAATTTCAGCAACTTTAATTCCTGGAACTCCAGATAGATACTTATTATAATAAAGCTCTAGCCCTGTAAGCCCTTCTCCATCTGAATTAGTATGACCTAATATATGAGCAGCAAAATTACCATTTGGATAATACCTTTTAGTATCAGGTGATATTACTATACCATTTATGTTATTATTTTTACAAAACTCTCTTATGGCATCTGTTGCATCCTTTTCTATTCTTCTCTTTAATATTGCAGAGCCTCTAGGTTTTCCATTGGGAAGAGGATTAGTTAGTATGTGTAATACATCAGCCTGTTCTTCTCCAATTATTCCACTTAAAGTTGTTGCAACTTGTTCCATGGTCATTCCATTATTTTCTATATCTTTTCTTAAAGTATTCAAATCTAAATCCGCTCTATAAACATTAGCACTTATTGCTAGCTCATTACCATTTCTATCTAATATCTTACCTCTTTTAGCATTTATCCTAACATCACTGGTCCATTGCTGTTTCGCTAAAGACTTATAGGTTGATTCTTCAACAAACATAACATAACCTAATCTTACACTTAATCCTAAAAAAACTAAGAATGCTAATAGCATAGCTAACATCATTCTCTTTTTCATTAACACTTTATCAACAAAATATTTCTTTGCCACCTACAATTACCTCACTAACTAATTAAATAATAAGTTTTTAATTTTACTTAATAAACTAACCCCTTTTTCTTCATCAGTGCTACTTGTAGCTATCTCTTTAATTGCATTAATATCACAATAGATCGCATTAGTACTCTTTGGTTCAATCATTTTTAATTCTTTAGTGGCAACTTCTTCTATGTAGGAAAAATTGTTAAACTTAAGTAGTTTTATTCTCAAATCTTCACTCTCTTCTGTTAGCGTTTGTATCTGCTCTTGAAGAACTATTATTTCCTTTTGATTATTATATATAGCACTGTATCTAGATACAATAATAGCCCCTACTAATCCTGCTGCTACTATACTTCCATTAAGCTTTAAAAATTTTGTTATCTTTTTCTTCCTAATTTTTCTTAATTCTTCTTTACTTGGGCCTTGTTTAGTAGGAGTTTTTACCCTTTCTCTAGGTAACGGATTTACCTGAGAAGCTAAGGCTGTATTCCCACTTACCCTATTTTTTCTATTTTCTACTACCATTTTACTACCCCCATCTAGTTTTTAGAACTAAATCTTTTTACATCCCCTTAACTTGGCACTTTTACTTCTTGAATTATTATCAAGTTCTTCCTTAGTAGCTTCTATAGGCTTTTTGTTAATTAATTTAATTATTGGCTTTTTCCCACAAACACACATAGGAAGATCCTTAGGACACTTACATGGATCCACTAAATCTCTAAACTTATTTTTTACAATTCTATCTTCTAAAGAATGGAATGTAATTATTTCCATAACTCCATCCTTATTTAAAGCTTCTATGCCATCGCCTATGGCTCTATCTAAAATACTCAATTCACTGTTTACTTCTATTCTAATACCTTGAAATGTTCTTTTAGCAGGGTGTCCTCCCTCCCTTTTAAACTTGGCAGGTATGCACTCATCTATAATTTTTACAAGTTCAAGGGTAGTTTCAACAGGTTTTACTTTTCTTTTTTCTAATATCCTCTTAGCAATTCTTCTTGAAAACTTCTCCTCACCAAAATCTCTAAGAATTCTAAAGAGTTCATCCTCACTATACTCATTCACTACATTATAGGCTGAAAAAGCTTCTTCCCTATTCATTCTCATATCTAAGTCTGCTTCCTTCATATAGCTAAAGCCTCTTTCACCTTGATCCAACTGATAAGATGAAACTCCTAAATCCATGAGTATACCATCAACTTTTTCTACTCCCAAAGAATCCAATATGTCCTTAATATTATAAAAATTATTGTGTACATAGGTAACGTTATTAAACTCCTTTAGCTTTTCCTTTGCAGCCTTAAGTGCATCTAAATCTTGGTCTATTCCTATCAATCTTCCTTTTGGTGAAAGTTTCTTTAAAATTTCCTTTGAATGACCTGCTCCACCTAAAGTACAATCAACATATATACCATCTTCTTTAATATCTAACATTGCTATGCATTCTTCTAACATTACTGAAAAGTGTTTAAATTCCATTATATATTCTCCTTTGTTATGTCTATGGTTTATAAAATATAAACTACAGAATCCATTTATACACTTATCATTGTACCATAAATAATTCTATAAGTTTACATAAATTCCTTTTAAATATTCCCTAAATGAAAAACTTTTTTAAACAAATTTATAAATATATATAAAGAATCTCCAATTAATTTCCAATATATTTAAATTTTATAATATAATTCCTTATTTTTCTACGAGCTTTTCCTAATTACTCGATATAACTTGTAGAATTATTGAAATTACCTTTTCTGTAGAGTATAATTTAAAAGAATGAAATTTTTAAGTAATAAGCCACATGGTTTACATAGAAAGGACGAATATTATATGAAATTAGGAATAGTAGGTTTACCTAACGTAGGAAAGATTACATTATTTAATGCTATTACAAAAGCAGGAGCAGAGTCTGCTAACTATCCATTTTGTACTATAGAGCCAAATGTAGGAGTTGTTAGTGTACCTGACAGCCGTCTTGATGTATTACAAAATTTATATAATTCTAAAAAACAAGTACATACTGCTATAGAATTCTATGACATAGCAGGATTAGTTAAAGGAGCAAGTAAAGGTGAAGGACTTGGAAACAAGTTTTTATCTCATATAAGAGAAGTAGCTTCAATAGTTCATACTGTTAGGTGTTTTAAAGATGATAATGTTGTTCATGTAGAAGGATCTGTATCGCCTATAAGAGATATTGAAACTATTAATTTAGAATTAATTTTTTCTGATTTAGAAGTGCTAGAAAGAAGAATGGAAAAATCTATAAAACTAGTACGTTCAGGGGATAAGACTGCAAAAGTTGAATATGCAATTATGGAAAAAATCAAAAAACATTTAGAAGACAATATGCCAGTTAGAACTTTAGAGTTTACAGATGAAGAAGAAGAATTTGTTAAATCTCTTTTCTTAATAACTTCTAAACCTGTATTATATGCATGCAATGTAAGTGAAGAAGACTTAATGGAGTGTGGCGGAGAAAACGAAATGGTAAAAGAAGTAGAAGCCTATGCTGCTAAGGAGAAATCTGAAATCATCATAGTATGTGCTAAATTAGAAGAAGAATTATCTACATTAGATGATGAAGAAAAGAAAGACTTACTTTCAGAGTATGGTCTTGAAGAATCAGGTCTTGATAAACTAATCCATGCAAGTTATAAACTTCTTGGACTAATGAGCTACTTAACTGCTGGTGTTCAAGAGGTAAGAGCTTGGACAATTAAAATAGGTACAAAGGCACCTGCGGCTGCTGGTAAAATTCATACCGACATTGAACGTGGATTTATCCGTGCTGAGGTAATTTCCTTTGATAAGTTAGTTGAATGTGGCTCTGAAGCCGCAGCTAAAGAAAAAGGCTTCTACAGACTTGAAGGAAAAGAATATATAATGCAAGATGGAGATGTAGTAAACTTTAGATTTAATGTATAATTATTCTAAAATTAAATTCTTTATATAATTTGAAAGGGGGCGTCGCAAAATAA
>NZ_DLNT01000055.1:0-30687 GCF_002477055.1 Clostridium sp. UBA7503 | reverse complement strand
CCGTGTACCGAACGGTACGCACGGTGGTGTGAGAGGTCGCTGGATAAAATAATTATTCAGCTCCTACTCGATTGGATACATGGAGGATAAAATATTTTTTAGTTGATGTAGGGTATGTAGAAGATGCAATTATAAGTTAAATATTGAAAGAAAATTTACTCCTATATATTTTCCATTTTTAGATGATGTCTTATATCCACAAGAAAATGTAGCTGGGGAAGAAGTTGGAGGAATTATAGGGAAAAAAACAGGAGTAACTACTGATTATTTTCAAGGAGTAATTATTATAAAGAATCCTTCTATAGATGAAAATTATTATAATAGATTATAAAATAATAAATAAATAATTATTTTATTTTAGTCACTGCAATAAATGGCTTGAATTTATTATAATAAAGTATTATTCTAAAGATGGAGTACTAAATCTAAATTTTTATAAAACTAAATGTAAAGGTTTAAAAATCTAACGGAAAAGATAAAACAGTCTAATCTGAAAGAAAACTATAAAACCAGATATTATATATTATGGGTCTAGCTTTCTTTCTATATTGAGATGGCTAGACTTTTATTTTAGGTTAAGGACATTATAGAATTATATTGTAAAGGGGAAAATTATGATAAAAGATTTAATAGATAAGTTGGCTTTGGCTAATGATTTATCTTCAGAGGAGTTATTGTGTATCTTAGATAATTTGGATGAAGAAAGTAAAAAATATTTAATAGAAAAAGCTCATGAAACTAGGATGAAAGTATATGGCGATAAAGTATATATAAGAGGTCTCATTGAATTCACTAATTACTGCAGCATGAATTGTGTTTATTGTGGAATTAGAGGAGAAAATAAAAATGCTGATAGATATAGACTTACTCTAGAAGAGATATTAGAATGTGCAGACCTGGGAGATGAACTAGGATATAAAACTTTTGTATTACAAGGCGGGGAAGATCCATATTATACAGACGAAAGATTAGTAGAAGTTATTAAAGCTATAAAAGAAAAATATCCTGAAAATGCTATAACAATTTCTTTAGGAGAGAGAAGTTATGAATCCTATAAGAAACTTTATGATGCAGGTGCAGATAGATACTTATTAAGGCATGAAACTGCTACAAAAGAGCTTTATGATAGATTTCATCCAGGTGCTACCTTTGAGAATAGAAGACAATGCCTATACAACTTAAAGGAAATAGGATATCAAATAGGCGCAGGATTTATGGTGGGGTTACCTGGACAAGAAAATAAGGATTTAGTTAATGACTTAAGATTTATAAAGGAACTATCGCCTCATATGTGTGGATTGGGTCCTTTTATACCTCATAAGGACACGGTATTAAAGGATTTTAAATCAGGTACTTTAGAAAAAACTATCACTATGCTAGCTTTAGTAAGACTTTTAGTCCCCAATATTTTATTACCGGCTACTACAGCACTAGGTAGTATTAATCCTTTGGGAAGGGAGATGGGAATTAAAGCTGGAGCAAATGTAGTTATGCCTAACCTATCACCAAGAAGTGTGAGAGAGAAATATTCTCTTTATGATGGAAAGATATGCACTGGAGATGAAGCAGCAGAATGTAGATATTGTATTGAAAATAGAATAAAAAATGCGGGATTCCAGTTAGATATTACTAGAGGAGATAATCTAGACTGGATACGTAAGTAATGGATTAGAAGGAGAGAGAGAATGAATACTACACCGAATTCTAATAGAACTCATATAGCCATATACGGTAAAACTAATGTAGGAAAATCATCATTATTAAATAAAATTCTTAGACAAGAAATTTCTATAGTTTCAGATGTAAGGGGAACTACTACAGACCCAGTTTCAAAGGCAATGGAGTTAATTCCAATTGGGCCAGTACTATTTATTGATACAGCAGGACTTTGGGATGATACTAAGCTTGGATATGTAAGGACTGAGAAAACTCTTGAAATAGTTAAGAGGACAGATTTAGCTCTATATGTTATGGATTCTAATGATATAGATATAAAATCTTACGAAGAAGTAAAGTTAAATTTTAAAAAATATAATGTGCCACATATTCTTGTCATTAATAAGATTGATGTTTTAAATAATAATGAAATAAAAAATTTAAAAAATGAGTTTTCTGAAGGTGTATTTGTATCTTCCATAACTGGTGAGGGATTTGAAACTTTAAAGGGAAAAATTATAGCTATGGTACAAGAGAATCAAGAGGAACTTCCCATAATAGGTGATTTATTACCTTATAATAGCAAGGTTGTTCTTGTGGTACCTATAGATTCAGAAGCACCTAAAGGAAGATTAATATTACCTCAGGTTCAATGCATAAGAGATTGTTTAAATTATGGAATAAAAAGTTATGTAGTAAGAGATACAGAATTGGAATCTGCCCTACAAGATATTAAAGATATAGACTTAGTAATAACAGATTCCCAAGCTTTTAAGAAGATAGATAAAATAGTTCCATCTAATATCAAATTAACTAGTTTCTCTATGCTCTTTGCAAGACATAAAGGAGACTTATCTGTATTTGTAGAGGGGGCTAATAAAATCAAAGAGCTTAATGAAAATTCACGAATACTTATATCAGAAAGCTGCTCTCATAATGTGTCTCATGAAGATATAGGAAAAGTTAAGATTCCAAAGCTTTTAAATAAGCATGTAGGATTTGATCTTAATTATGAATATAGAGTTGGCCATGACTTTCCAGAGGATATTGAAAAATATGATTTGATAATTCATTGTGGAGCATGTATGATAAACAGAAAAACTGTTATTAACAGAATAAATCAGTGTAAAGATAAGAAGGTTTCTATAACCAACTATGGAGTTATACTTGCGTATTTAACAGGTATTTTAGATAGAACCTTATCGATTTACAAAATGTAAATTATTCCATATAAAATATAAATTTGACAATTCAAATAGCAAGGTATAAAATATCTATGGGTGTAAAACATATTTTGTACCCATAAATAATAGCATAAGCATTAAGCTTCAGAGGATGATAATATTCCACTGAGGCTATGTTCGTTGCCACGATACTCTACTTTAGTACTTAGTGGTAGAAATAAGTATTAAAATAGAATATTGTTGAGTAACTAAAGCTAAAGTAAAGGATGGAGAAAAGATGTCACCAAAGATTTTTACTCTTATTAAAGAGAAAAAAATTACTAAAGAGCAAGTAATGAAGGATGTTATGGCTGGAATTATAGTAGCTATAATAGCATTACCGCTTTCCATTGCACTAGGTATATCTTCTGGAGTATCTCCGGAAAAAGGACTAATCACTGCTATAGTTGCTGGATTTATAATTTCTTTTTTAGGTGGAAGCAGAGTGCAAATAGGAGGTCCCACCGGAGCTTTTGTAGTTATAGTTTATACTATAGTACAAATGTATGGTATTAATGGTCTTATAATAGCAACCCTTATGGCTGGAATTATGCTTGTTATAATGGGAGTATTAAAATTAGGAGATCTTATAAAGTATGTTCCGCATACTATAACTGTAGGCTTTACTAGTGGAATAGCTATAACTTTATTATCTACACAAGTTAAAGATTTTTTAGGACTTAATATTAAAAATGTACCAGCAGAGTTTATACCTAAGTGGCAAAGCTACTTTTCTAATATGGGCACTTTAAATATTGCTGCACTTTTAGTTGGAGTTGGATGTATACTAATAATGGTGTTTTGGCCAAAGGTAAATAAAACTATACCTGGTTCCGTTATAGCACTTATTGTATCTACTCTAGCAGTTCAGTTATTTAATTTACCAGTAGAAACAATAGGTAGTAGATATGCACAAATATCATCTAGTATACCTGTGCCGTCAATTCCCATGTTTGAAATAGAAACAATAAAAATTTTATTTAAGCCAGCTATAACTATTGCCATATTAGCAGCTATAGAATCCTTATTATCAGCAGTTGTAGCAGATGGAATGATAGATGATAGTCATGATTCCAATATGGAGCTCATTGCTCAAGGTATTGGAAATATAGGTTCAGCTTTATTTGGAGGAATTCCAGCTACAGGAGCCATTGCAAGAACAGCAGCTAATGTTAAAAATGGTGGTAGAAGTCCAATTTCAGGAATGGTACATGCTATAACCTTATTATTGATAATGCTATTATTTATGCCTTTAGCTAAAATGATACCTATGACAACTTTGGCAGCGGTATTAATTGTAGTTTCTTATAATATGGGTGAGTGGTCAACATTTAAGTTCCTTCTTAAAGCACCAAAAAGTGATATTGTAATTTTACTTTTAACTTTTGTATTTACTATAGTATTCGATTTAGTAGTAGCTATAGAGATAGGAATGATTCTAGCTATGTTCTTATGGATAAGAAGATTAGCTGAAACTACAGATATTAAAAAAGTTCAAGGAATAAAAAGCAAAAGAAATAAAGATGGAGAAGTAATACAGATTGATAATAATAAAATTTTAATATATGAAGTAAATGGACCTTTCTTCTTTGGAGTAGTTCAAGATTTTATTAAGATGATAAGTAAAATTGAGACTGCAGCAGAGGTATTGCTATTAGACATGAGGCATACTCAAGCATTAGATGCAAGTGCAATTTCAGCTCTAGAAAGGTTACACAATCATTGTAATAAGCACAATATAAAACTGATAATATCCAATCTACAATTACAACCTAAAAAAGCACTTACTAAAATGGAGTTTGTAAAATCCTTAGGTGAAGAAGCTGTGTTTAATACGAGAGAAGAAGGATTAAAGGCTGCACATGAGTATATAAATATAGAAGAAAAGCTTTTAGGATAAAATTAAAGGTTCTGTATACAAATAGTTTACTATTTGTATACAGAACCTATTTTTCTCATATAAGAGGACTCATATATGAGGTTCTTTTACCTTTATTTATAAGCATTGATAGGCAGTCAGCTATTATATTCATGCCAACTTGGATTTCTTCTAAATCAGTGGCAGCATAACTAAGTCTTAAAGTGTTATCTATATTTTTGTTTTTATTTACATAGAATACATTGCAAGGAACAATTAATACATCTTTTTTTGAACATTGAACATATAACTCACTAGCAGAAATCCCCTTAGGAAGTGTTACCCAAAAGTTAAGACCACCTTTGGGATCTATAAAATCTATGCCATATATTTTAAGTTTTTTTAGTTCTGCTTTCATGGCATCATATTTTATTTTATACATCTCTATCATATATTTTAGATGTTTTTCCCAGTAACCATTTTTAAAATAAAGTTGCAGTGCTCTTTGAATTAATCCAGAAGAGGAAATATCAGTAGTATGTTTTGCTGCTAAAAGTTCATCTTTTATGGCTTCAGGAGAAATTATAAATCCTATTCTAAGTCCAGGCATTAAAAGCTTTGAGAAGCTTTTGATATAGATAACCCTATTTTTACTATCCATAGATTTAAGAGTTTTACTCTTAAAAGAACTATCATAGGACAGTCCAGATAAAGAATCATCCTCCACCAAATATAAATCGTATTTATCAGCTAGAGCTAATAGCCGATTAAGTTTTTCTTCAGAATAAGAGGCTGTAGTAGGATTTTGAAATTGAGTCATTACATATATTAATTTAGGTTTATATATTTTAATATTTGCTTCTAACAACTTTAAGTTTATGCCATCAACTTCCATGGGTACACCGATGATATTGGCTCCTCTAGATTTAAATACAGCAACAGCTCCTGTGTAAGTAGGATTTTCTGTAATAACATAATCACCAGGACTTAGTAGAGCTTTACCAATTATATCAATACCCTGTTGAGCACCAGAAACTATTTGAATGCTATCTGGAGTAGCATTTATTCCGGACTCTTGAAGAAAATAATCACATAAAGAAGACCTAAGAGGTTCATAACCATTGCTTTCTTGGTATCCAAATGCGTAACCTTTATCTCTATCTAGGACTTCATTTAAAGCAGATTTAAAGGCTTCAAAAGGAAAAATACCTGGATCAGGAGTAGCACTAGCAAAGTTAATAGTAGTTGAAGACATAGCAATTTGACCATTAGACATAAGCTTAAAGTCTTCCTGGTAGTTAGGAGAAGCTACATAGGTATTATGTGAATCTAGAACTTCAGAATTTATATCTCTACTATTGGAGGGGGAGGATGAAATATCATAACTCATATAGATATTATCTTGCTCTGATACATAATATCCACTTCCCTTTATAGCGTTAACGCATCCGTTTATCTCAAGTTGTTTATAGGCATTAACTATAGTTACATTATTAACTTCTAATTCATTAGCTAATTTACGAATAGGGGGAAGCTTATCACCAATTTTTAAAGTGTTAGATTTTATTAATGCTTCAATTTTATTAGCTACTTGAAGGTACATAGGTATTGTTGAAGATTTATCTAATTCTATTGAAATAGAGTTCATTATTAACACTCCTTTCATTATTCTAAATATAATTATTGTATCGTTACAATAATTATATATTTAAGTAATGGCATTGTAAAGAAAAGATTGAAGATAATTATAAAAAAAGAGCATCAATACTGATTATAAATGTATTAATACTCCTTTTCTTGCTTATTGTATTTTAGGAAGAATGCATTACAAAATATATTTTAAGAGCATCTTTAAAGTAATATATTTTATACTCTATTGGAATAGTTGAAATTCATATCCTTGCGCTTTGGCTTCTTTTATTACAGAATCAAGGATTTCTGTGTTAGTCTTAGAAACTGCATGGATAAGAAGAATTGCACCATTGTGTAATCCATTCATTATAGTATCCTTTGCTTTAACTGGATCAGGTTGTTTGTTTATATCCCAATCATGATATGCAAAACTCCAGAATAATGTTTTATAACCTAGATTTTTTGTCATAGCTAAAGATTTTTCGGAATATTCACCCATTGGTGGTCTGAAATAAAGCGGCATATTTTCACCAGTAATTTCTTTAAACTTTGATTCTACATCTGAAAATTCATTGTTAAATTTCTCATCTGATCTAGTAACATCTGGCATAGAAGGATGATGATTTGTGTGATTACCAACAATATGTCCTTCTTCTACCATTCTCTTTATAATATCTGGATTATCCTTTACATAGGGTGAAGTTACAAAGAATATAGCCTTAACATCATTTGCTTTTAGTATATCTAAAATTTTAGTGGTATATCCATTTTCATAACCTTCATCAAAGGTTAAATAAAGCACCTTTTTACTAATATCTCCTACGTAATGAGCATCATATTTATTTAAATCAAAATTTAACTTTAAATTTACTTCTGGTGTTACATGTTGTTTATTTGGTTTAAACCACCATGCTATTTTTTCATTGCTAAGATTGGTAGTATCTATTTTTGAAGTAGGTGGAGTTGGAATTTCATTAGATGGACTATTAGAATTATCATCGGATATATTTTCATCTTTATCTGATGGCTTAACAGCTAAATCATCATTTGAAGATGAGGAATTTCCCTGATTATTTTGGGAAGCTCTCTTAATTATTTCTTCATCAACTTCTTTCACAGTATTAAATACACTTTTATTTTTGTCCTTGTCTGTAGTTGAGTTTGAGGTAGACCCTGTGTTAGAAGTACATCCAACAAACATAAAAGAACTTATAATTACAAGGACTAAACTTAAATTACGTATTAATTTTTTACTCATTTTAATCCTCCTTTTAAAAATATCCTTAGTGACTTTAGTAATTGATATACGAATAGCATGTGTTTATAGTTAATAAAAAATACAAAAAGTTTTTCTGCTATAATAATGAAAATATGTTTAACCTTTAGTAAGATTATCTTATAATGAAATGTAGAATATCCGTACTATTTCCACTAGTTAAATAGTTAAATAGCCAAATAGCTATATAGGAAACTATTTAACTATTTGTTCTATTTATGCAGGTTTCAAGGTATTTTTCATTTAAATAGTAAGATTGGAAATATATTTAGATATGAATATTAATAATTTCTTTGTTAGTAAAAAATGAAGATTTAAGGGGCAATGGCAATGATAAAGGTATTAACAAATACAACAATATATATTAAAGATGGAAAAATTTCAGACCATGGAGAGTCTTTAGTTATAGAAAAAGGATGCTATGCAGTACCTGGATTTATAGATGAACATACTCATGGGGGATACGGAATAGATGTCATTGAGGGTGATTATGAAGGTTTAAGAAATCTAACTAATAAATTGCCAGGAGAAGGAGTTACAGCTTTTCTTCCAACTACCATGACTGCAAGTTTGAATAAAATAAGAGAAGTCATTGATAATACTTTAAAGGTTAAAAACTATAATGATAATAATGAAGTAGGTGGAGCAGAAATAATTGGACTTCATTTGGAAGGTCCCTTTATAAATAAAAAGTATAAGGGAGCTCAACCTGAGGATTATATTTTAACCCCAGATAGTGAGATAATGAAGGAGATTATAAAACATTCTCACAATAACATTAAAAAAGTTACTTATGCTCCTGAATTAGACAATAAGTTTGAATTTATAAAATGTCTTACAAATAATAATATTATTCCATCAGTAGGTCATAGTGATGGAACTTTTTCTCAAATAGAAATAGCAGTAGAAAAGGGTCTTTGCAGTGTTACACATTTTCACAATGGACAAAGTCCTCATCATCACAGAGAACCTGGAGTAGTTACTGCTGGGTTTGTTTTTGATGAATTGGATGTAGAAATAATATGTGATGGAATACATCTTCACAAAGATACTATAAAAGCTGTTTATAAAATAAAGGGAAGGGAAAAAATAATACTAATAACAGATTCTATGGAAGCTAAAGGATTAAAAGATGGTGAGTACAAACTTGGTGGACAAAAGGTTATTAAGATTGGAAATGAAGCTAGACTTGAAGATACAACCTTAGCTGGAAGTTGTTTAACTATGATAGATGCGGTAAAGAATATAATAAAATTCACTGGATGTACCTTAGAAGACGCTGTCACTATGGCAAGTACAAATCCAGCTAGGAATTTAAATATACTTCATAGGAAGGGTAGTTTAGATAAAGGCAAGGACTGTGATATAGTAATATTAGATAATAAGTATAATATTGTAAAGACTCTATGTAAAGGAAAGGTAGTATTTGAAAATAGGTAAAAATTTTAAGGATTAAGAAGGGAGAAATAATATTATGACAAAGAAAAATAGTAAAAATAATGACTTTTTAAATACTCATAGAAATAGCTCATCCCCTAAGATATATTCTCTTTTATTGGATTTAGTAAATGATGATAGAGAAGACTTAGCGAAAATTGTATTAAAGGTAGATTATTTACTTCAATATACAAGTAATGCTATAAAACAAAGGGATTATGCAGAATCAAAAGAAGCTCTAGAAAAGGCTAGAGAAAGAATTGATAGTTTAAAGACTGAAAATGTAGATGTGGAGTATTTAGAATACCTCTACCAAGGTATAATTAAAAATTGTAAGACAGTTAAATAATATAACTACATAATTTTATAGCTTTATTTTAGTAAAGAGTATATACTTAATTGGAATGAGCTAAGAGTTAGAATTCTGTTTATTCTATAGAGAATTTAACTAGAGAGATAATAAAGGAGATTTTATGAGAAATTTAAAAATGGTAATAGAATATGATGGAACTAGATATAAAGGATGGCAAAAGCAAAAGGATAATATTGCTACTATACAAGATAAAATTGAAAATGTATTAAGTAAGATGACTAATGAAGATGTTCAAGTTATAGGTTGTGGGAGAACAGATACAGGAGTACATGCTAAGAACTATATAGCTAATTTTCACACTAAGGCTACCCTTACCAATGAAGATATTTTGAACTATCTTTATGAATTTTTACCAGAGGATATAGTTGTAAAATCAGTAACTGATGTTCACGAAAGATTTCACTCTAGATATAATGCAAAGGCAAAAACCTATGAGTATACTATAAACAATGGAAAATATAGAAATGTATTTAATAGAAAATTTACATACCACATTGAAGAAGAAATAAATTTAAATGCTATGATGGCAGCAGCAGATGTTTTGGTTGGTACCCATGATTTTAAGAGTTTTACAAGCTTAAAATCAGATAATAAATCCACTGTTAGAACTATAAATTATATTGATATAACAAAGGATGATGAGATTATTAAAATAGAGGTCAATGGAGATGGATTCCTTTTAAATATGGTTAGAATAATAGTTGGAACTCTTTTAGAAGTTGGAAAAAGTCAGTTAAAGCCAAGTGATGTTGCTAAAATTTTAGAGGCAAAAGAGAGAGCGCAAGCTGGACCAATGGCTCAAGCTAAAGGATTATGCTTAAAAGAAGTTGAATATAATTAATTTTAAGAGAGAAATAATGCTCTCTTTTTGTATAAGTATTGAAATTTTGTTTACCCTAAATAGAGAATGATTATTTAAGGTGGACATAAAATGGGTAAATTAAAGATGTTACAAATAATAAAGACATTTCCTAGGAACATACATATAATGGTAGCAAGTGAAGCTTTATGCGCTCTGGCCATGGGAATGTTTTTCTTCTTGCAAATTTTATATTATGATTTTATAGGCTTATCAGCTGAAGCTATAGGAACAATATTTTCTTTAGGCTCCCTATTTACTTTGACTGGCTTTTTTGTAGGACCATTTATTAAAATACTTGGAAGAAAGAGAATTTTATGTATAGGATTATTAATTTGTGCCATAGGAGTTGGGTTTCATATGGGGTTTAGAGCAATGATAATTCTTATGTTTGGTCAAATCCTTATAAATATGGGTACATGTCTTATAAATGTTACAGAATTACAATTGTTGTATTCATATACTATAGGCAAAAAGGAATGTTGTGCCTATAGCTATAAGTATTCTGTAAATTTAATAGCCGGAGCTGTAGGAGCACTAGTAGCTGGAAACATAACAGGCATAGAATACTTTGCGAGAATAGGGTATAAAAAGTTATTTCTATTAGCAGCCGTAATTCTAATAGTGACTTCAATTATTAGATGCCTTTTGCTACCTAAGGATATAACTAATGTAGTAGAAAATGAAGAAGTAAAGAAAAGTATGAGGGAAACAATAGAATGCTTAAAGTCTGATAAGCAAATTAGACTTTTTTCTATGCTTTTATTTATTAACGCCATAGGATTTAGTGGCGTAGCACCTTATAATAATTTAATATTAAAGAATTATTTTGGTTTAGGAAATAATATAATATCTTATATAACTTTTTCATTAACTATTTTAAGTATGTTTGGGCTTATTTTAATGCCTGGAATTATAGAACGGATGGGGGTAAAAAAATTTAACCTGACTGTATTTATAATTGCAATTATCAGTTGTTTTATGTTAGCAGTGGTTTCTAACAGCGAATTGTTTATACTTTTTTTAGTTATTAGAGGTATATCTGGTGGTCTTATAATTTACTCTTTAGATAGTCTGATGATGAGTAATATAGCCATAGAGCATAGAGATATATTTGCATCATTAAAGATGCTATCTAATGGATTCTCAATAGCTATAGGGAATTTTCTTGGTGGAACTATTTTGAATAATTTGGGATATAGATATAATTATTTATACGGTTTTATTATACTTATTTGTGCTACTATATTTTTCTATCTTAAGGTTAGAATATATATGACAAGTACTACAATAAACAGGTCTTGTTCCTGTAATTTTAAAGCTAGACATATTGAATATAAGAAATAGTAGAAATTGATAAAATAATCAACATAGACCATGTGCTTACTTTAATAAATATTGGGGAGCATATGGTCTATTGTAGTTTAATAGAGTATCATATATAATATATTTATAGCTTAATAAATGACATAAAGTAGGAGGAATCTGTATGGGGGTTACAATAAAGGACATTGCGAAGGTTGCCCAAGTGTCGGCAACTACGGTTTCTAATGTTATTAATGGAAAGACAACAAAAACTACAGAGGAGACAAAACAAAGAATATTAAATTTAATTAAGGAGCTTGACTATAAACCCAATGCCATGGCTAGGAGTTTGGTTAATGGAGAAACTAAGCTTATTGGGGTTATTTTGCCAGATATTTCTAGTTTTTATTTTTCACGAATAATTAAGGGTATTGAGGAAACGGCAGAGGAACATGGATACAGCATATTAGTTTGTAGTACATATAATGATGCAGAAAATGAACATAAGTATATTAACCTAATGAGAGAGCACTGTGTAGATGGTATTATAATTGCACCTAGTTTAATAAAAGAGAGTTGGCAATTTGAAGATTTATTAAGAATTAAGTATCCTATGGTAGCTATTCATCGTAGTATTAGTAATAGTGAAGACGTTTGCAATGTGTATCTGGATAGTTATAGTGACGGTTATGAAGCAACTAAATGTCTTATTGAATTAGGACATAAAAATATAGGATGTATTAATGGAACACCTTGGTTATTAAATTGTGGAGATGGCATGGAAGGGTATAGACAAGCTATGAAAGATCATAGCTTAGAAATAGATGATGAATGGACATACTCTTCTATGCATGATGTAGAAACTGGTATTAAGGGAGCGGAAAAACTTTTAAATTGTAATAATAAGGTTACAGCCATAGTAGCTTGTTCTGATGTTATTGCTTATGGAGTTTATAAAGTTGCTAATAAGGTTAAGATATCTATACCATATGATTTATCTGTTATAGGTATTGATGATTTGGCTTTTTCTGAAATTATAACGCCAGCGCTTACAACGTTTAAACAACCTATAAAAGAAATGGCTAGGAAAGCCACTGAAGAGTTGATATCTATAATTTTACGACAACCAAGAGAACAATCAGAGTATAGGTATACATCTGAATTAGTTATAAGAGAAAGTGTAGAAAGAATATAGTTTTAATCCCTATCTAATATAGATGGGGATTTTTTATTTGAGTCAGTTGCTTCATATATTTGCCATATATAATATAAAGCTGCATATTATAATTAGTGGATAATTTTTTATTTGGGAGAGAGATATGGGTATAAAGATCTTAATAGTAGAAGATGAAATATCTATAAGTGATATATTGTATACTGCATTAAAAAGTGAAGGATATAATGTAAGATGTGGATTTACGGCTAAAGAGGGAAGACAATTAGTAAAAAATTATAGACCTGATTTAGCTTTGTTAGACTTAAATTTACCAGATGAAAGTGGCTTTGAGCTATGTAAAGAAATTAATAGTAAGTGTTTAATTCCTATTGTAATATTAACTGCAAGAAATGATATAGTAGATAAAATTTTAGGGTTAGAGCTAGGAGCTGATGATTATATAACTAAGCCATTTCATATAAAGGAAGTCCTTGCAAGGGTTAAAACTGCTCTTAGATGTGTAGAAAAATACAAAGTGAAGAGCCAAAGTGAATTTTTAAAAATTTCAAATCGTATAAAAATAAATATAGATAGTAGAATTGTATTAAAGGATGAAGAAGAAGTCAGATTGAAACCGCAGGAATATGATTTGTTTGAATTCTTAGTGAAGAATAGGAATAGAGTATTTTCAAGAGAAGAACTTCTTAATAAAGTTTGGGGATATGATTATGATGGAGATATTAGAACTGTAGATGTTCACGTAAGAAGAATTCGAAGTAAATTAGATAATGAAAATGAGAGATCTCTTATAGATACAGTATTTGGGGTAGGATATGTGATGAGGTAATAATATGAAAATAAGAGTAAAATTTATATTTTCTATACTATCTATAATTATAACTTTTGGAGTAATATTGAATTTATCCATAAGGCATATATTAATTATTAGAATGGAGACATCCATAGGTAATTCACTAAATGAAATTATGTATAGCACTAGAGAAGCTATAAAATATAGACTGCTAGCTATAGATTTAGAGTATGAAAAAGACAGCTTAGTTAAAGAAAGCAATTACTTAAATAGATATATATCATCTAACTTCCAGTGTACTGTAGAAATAAGTGATATAGATGGCAAGGTATTAAGTGAGAACGTAGATGAATCTTTTAGGGAAGTATTAAATAGTGGAAATAAAAATGCTGGATCTGGAGCTGCTATTGTTAATCTTAAATATAAAGATAAAAAACTCTACGGAATTCTGTCCTATCCTATTTTTGTAAATGAAGATAATCTAGGGGTGCTTAGTATAATAAAAGATTATAGTGAGGTTTATGGTGAAAATAATAGAATGCTTTTATTTATAACTGTTGTAGAAGGTATTATATTATTCTTTATATTTAGCTTATGCTTTTTCATAATAACTAAAGTTACTAAGCCTATAATAACATTGACAGAAGGCGTAAAAAAAGTTGGACAAGGAGACTATAGTTTTTATATAGATTCTCATGGAAATGATGAAATAGCTATATTGTCAAGAGAGTTTAATAGTATGAAAGAAAAAATAAAAGAACAAATAAATACAATAAAAGAAGAAAAACAAAAAGTAGAGAAATTAGAGAAAAGTAGAAAAACTTTTTTTGATAATGTGACTCATGAAATGAAGACACCGTTAACTGCTATTTCTGGATATGCAGAGATGATAAATAATGGTATGGTAAAAGAGGAAGCTTTCAAGAAAAGAGCTATAGAAAGAATCTATCTAGAAAGTGAAAGATTGCATCACTTAATTTTAGAGTTAATAGAAATATCCAAGGGATTATCTTGTACTACAGAAGAATTTAAGGATATTAGAATAGATAAGCTTATAGATGAGATAAGTGATGACATGAGTATAAAAGCTAAAAAATACTCTATGGAAATTATAAGAAATTTAGAAAATGGTATAGTATCAGCACAGTGTAACAGGATTAGGGAACTTATTATAAATTTAATTGACAATGGTATAAAGTATTCTAAATTACAAGAGCCTCTTTATATAAATGGAAAAATAGAAGGAAAGAACTATATTCTAGAAGTAGAGAGTATGTCAGGAATTATTTCTAAGGAAATATATGATCATATTTTTGAACCTTTTATAAAATCTAATAAGTTTTCAGAATCTGAAAGTAGAGGACTCGGATTATACCTATGCAGTGAAATTATAAAAGATCATGGAGGTTCTATAGATATTATGAATGGAGAAAAGGTTACTGTAAGAGTAGATATCCCATTAAGTATAAAATAACCTTGTTAATAACTTGGAAATAACTTTACTATACTTGTTAAAAATTTAATCATATATTTATATTAAAGTTATTAAGTAAGGGGTGCTTGAAAATGAAAATAAATAAATTTCTATTGTGTTCTGTAGTTTTTATTATGTTCACTGGTACAATTATAATTGGAGGATGTAAAAATAAAGATAAAGAGATTGTTTTATCTGAAAATGTAGCCAAAGATATTCAAGTTGAGGAAAATGAAATAGAAAAGTATATAAATGAGGGCAATAAGTTTCTAGAAGAAAAAAAATATGTAGAGGCTAGAAAATCCTATGAAGCTGCAATAACAAAAGGAAAGAATGATAAGCAGATATATACAGACATAAAGGATAAATATATAAAGAAAAACAGGTACGATGATGCTTACTATATTATAAAATTAGCTATTGATAATAAGGTTGATACAGAAAATATGCAAAAGATTCTTGCTAATATAAGGGGGAAAATGGAGGGGGTGGAGTTATTTTATGACATATATGAAGATGACCTTTCATTTGATTTACCAGAAGAGGTAGAAATAATTATAGATAACAATAAGATAAAGGATTATGTCCTTTGGGAAAAATCAAAGATAGATATATTAAATCAACCTGGACAATATTCATACAATGGGGTGACAAAGGAGTATGGAAGAAATGTTCATGTTACCTTAAATATAAAAGAGAATGTGTATGATAGTAGAATGGGATATGTGAAAAATATTTACACAGATAATAATATTATTTATATATCCTTCGATGAAGTAGAGTTTTATACTGGAGAAGATGCATTAGTAGAAGCTAAAAAGGATAATAAAGCTATAAAAGAAGAAGATGGAACTTATATAGTTTATGATGACTATTATATTAGAAATTCTGTAGTTGAAACAAAGGTTTATGAAGTATCTAAGAATGTAGCTATAAACTTATTAGCCTATGAGGTAAACCAAGATAATAATACGATTGATTTTCAAACAGTTAATTATGATACTTTTAAAAAGCATATAGATAAGTATAAGAAGGATGCCTCTACGGAAAGAGCTTTACTATGTAAGGTGGATATGAAAAATAATATAGTTGCATTAATTAGTAGACAATATACTCCATAGTAGTGTAAATAAGTATATACTATATGTTACAATAATTAGTAAGATAATAGAATTACATTAATCTTATAGTGATAAGCTATAGCTAATAATAAAGTAAATTTTAAGTTATAAGCCATTATAACTTAAAATTTATTTTGGAAAAGAGGTAGTATATATGAAGTTAATTTCGTGGAATGTTAATGGAATTAGAGCTTGCGTTCAAAAAGGATTTTTAGATTTCTTTAAAGATGTAGATGCAGATATGTTTTGTATTCAAGAAAGTAAAGTTCAGGGGGGACAGATAGAACTTGATTTAGAAGGATATCATCAATATTGGAATTATGCTGAAAAAAAAGGATATTCAGGAACTGCTATATTTACAAAGATAGAACCTATGAATGTATCCTATGGCATTGGAATAGAAGAACATGATAAGGAAGGTAGAGTAATCACTTTAGAGTTTGAAAAGTTTTATCTTGTAACAGTATATACTCCAAACTCTAAGTCAGAGTTAGAAAGACTTGATTATAGAATGGTTTGGGAAGATGAATTTAGAAAACATCTTAAAAAATTAGATGAAAATAAACTCGTGATAGTCTGTGGAGATTTAAATGTAGCTCATAAGGAGATAGATCTTAAAAATCCTAAAAATAATAGAAGAAATGCAGGATTTACTGACGAAGAAAGAAATAAATTCACTGAATTATTAGAATCTGGGTTTATAGATACCTTTAGAAATTTCTATCCTGATTTAGAAGGAACATATTCTTGGTGGTCTTATAGATTTAAAGCTAGAGAGAAAAATGCAGGATGGAGAATTGATTATTTCTGTACCTCAGAAAGATTAAAGAAAGATTTAATTTCAGCTAAGATACATACAGAAATATTAGGTTCAGACCATTGCCCAGTAGAACTTGAAATTAATATTTAACATTTAAAGTAATATTATTCCATAAACTTAAATATAATATATAAAATTATACTTAAGTAAATATGGAGGGGTTACTATGATAATAGATGCTAGTTTAAGAGATTTAAAAATCAAGGGAAGAAAATTTAGAAATCAAGGAAGAACCATGGGAATGATACTTAGAAGTAATGGAGATACTTTACCAATCAGTATTAAACGTTCAGATATGGATAAATTTCTAAAAAGATATGGAGACCATAGTGATGTAACTTTAATGGTTGATGGAGAAAATATTAATACATCTATAATAGAAGTACAAAGAGATCTATTACTTCATTATGCGCATAATGTGCAGTTTAAAGAAATTTAAATTATAGTTTGAAAAATCCCCAGTTAAATTGAGAATTCTCAACTTAACTGGGGATTTTTCTTATTTTAGTACCATTTATGATTAAAGAGGTATTCTTGCAAGAACCATATGTTTATTTTTCATATTATATAACTGTTCCTTAGTGATTTCTTGAATAGTTGTAATCTTAGTTACATTGTGGATCATACCAACTCTAATTTTTGCATCTTCTAAGTCTCTTGCTAATAATGTTCCACAGTATCTAGCATCTTCAGTATCCACATTAAACAAGAATACATTTAATTTCTCTATTGGTACAACGTCTTTCTTTAAAAATTCATCATCAAATTCCACTTCACTATCAAGAGAGATTAAACCTTCTCTAACTATAAGTTTATCCCACCCTTTATATTCACAAAGTCTACCCCATAGTCCTAAATTCATAATGCTTCTTACAGTAAGTTTTACCATCATAAAAATTCACTCCCTCTCAATTTTAACTCTTATATATTTTAATTATTATTGTACCATTATTTTGAAAATTATTCAATCAATTTACTGAGTATTTAAATTATTTATAGTTTGTATATAATATTTATTGATTATACATTAATAGATATATTAAATTTATCAGTAATTATGATTACCAATTTAAAAAGATTTATGTTATTAGGTCTTTGGATATTTATTCTAAAGTTTGTAATGAATATTTTATAATAAGATTTTTATGTATTAGCAATAAATGAGTATAATTAATTATATTAATATTGAAATTAATTATATTAATATAATATACATTTAAAATTAATGTTTTTAATAATAATATTAATTATTTTCAATGTATATATTTACAATTAAAAGAATATGCTGTATAATTTTATTTAGGAGGTGACAAAAATGTATAAGGCATTAACCAGATGTCCTGTTTGTTCAGGAAAATTGAATATAAAAAGGTTACAGTGTGATGAATGTAATACTGTAATTGAAAATAACTTTACTTTCTCAAAATTTGAGAAGTTAAATCATGATCAATTAAGGTTTGTGGAAACTTTTTTACAATATAGAGGAAACATAAAAGATGTAGAGAAGGCATTAGGGATTTCTTATCCAACAGTAAGGGGTAAGTTAGATGAAATAAATGAAGTATTAGGGCTATCTAGTAAAAAACAGCTTGAAATTGATAGGAAACAGGTAATTACAAAGTTAGAAAATGGTGAGATAACTTCAGATGAAGCTATCGAACTTTTAAATAAAATATAAATTAGGGGGAGTAATCATGGAAGATAAGTTAAGAATTTTAAAAATGGTAGAGGAAGGAAAGCTTACAGGGGAGCAAGCAAGTAAACTTCTAGAAACCTTAGAAAAGAACGATGAGGATAAAGTCAAAGGCGAAGATGATGATGAGTTCTTTGAAATACCAAAATCAACCAATGGGACTAGAATGCTTTATATAAGGATTAAATCTCATGATGGAGAAAATGTTAAAGTAACAATACCACTAGAGGTTATAAAAATAATGGCTTCAGCTGGTAGTAATGTAATTGAGAGTATGGACAAATATGATATCAAAATGGATATGATATTAGAAGCTATTGATAAAGGTGTTGTAGGACCAATTGTACAAGTAGATACAGATGAGGGAGATAAAATATTGATAGAAATAGCTTAAAATAATATATTAAGGGGATTTGAGTAAATGATTATCAATATAAAAGAACCAGGGGAAAATAAGAGTAAAAATATATGCATACCAAGGGCTTGTATTTCACTAGGAATATTTGTACTACCTTTAGCATTAAAATCTATGTATAAGAAAAAAAACAATAGTAAAACTAAGGTAGCAATTAATAATAAAGAAATGAAGAACTTAAAACAAGCAATTAAGTATCTTAATAAAAATTATAAAGGCTTAGTTCTTGTGGATATAAAAACCAATGAAGGGGAAAGTGTAAAAATAGTTATATAGGTAATATATGTATGCAATTTAAAGCGATTATCAATTTGATTAAAGTCATTATGTAAAACTACACAATGACTTTAATACCTTTAGATTCAGCATGTTTTATGAAATCCTCTAAATTTACAATGTAACAATTTTTTAAACTAATAGTTTTCAGTGTAGGTATATCAAAAAGTTTAGAATAATCTGATATGTAAGCGTAGGATAGATTCAAGGTTTTTAAATTATTTATAACTTCTATTCCATCTACAATTAAAGGACCTTCTAAACATAGAGAGAATTCCTCTACATTAGGAAAATTTTTCAAAGTTGAAAGCTGAAAATCACTACTAAAGTTAATGGTTAAATTTTTTACATTTGGGAATAATGGCAGACTATTTATAGAATCAGTTTTAGGATATATAAGTTTAAAAGTATCTATTTTATCAAATAAGGCTACTTCACTTAAAACATTTAAGTTGCATCTGTGTATACTTAAAGTCTTTAAATTATACAACTTAGTAATAGGTAAATAATCTAAAATTAATCCATTATCATTAATTTCCAAGGTGTTTAAATTTTCAATATATTCTAAGCCTTTTAGATTAGATACATTTTTTATTTTAAGTATATTTACATTTGAAAGATCAGTTTTATTCAAAGAATTTAGAGAATATAAATTCATACCTATGGCTTTTTTTACAGTAGTGTTAAGGTTAGAATCTTTTATAATTCTCTTAGAATATATGTAATAATTAATTGAAAAGAAAGTACATATAGATAAAATCACTATAATAATTCTTAGATATTTTTTACTATTAAATTCTTTTGTAACTCTATAGATTATAGACATACCTAAAGATAATATAAGAATTATATGACTAGGTATGTATATGTATAATCTAAACAATAAATAATTTAAAATCATGGGAATGGTTATGATATAACTGATAATAATATAATTAGAAGAGTGAAATTCATTAAAATTAGTAATAGTTACAATTACAGTTATACATAATAATACGATCCATGGCAAAGGAAATTTACCATCTAGGACTAGTAGATTTGAAAAGAATAGATGAAATATCATAAAAGCAATGAGAAAACTTATAGAAATAATATACCAAACATTACATTTAGATTCTTTAGGATATAAAGTAATAATATTATTTTTTACATTAGTTTTATAAGAAAAGTTTTTCATTCTGTCCTCCTAGTATAAAGGGTTATAATGTTATATAAATATTATATTTTAAAAATAGTTATATGTAAACGTATAATAGACTTGAGAAAATATAATATTTAACGGCAAATTTAGAGGATTTTATCATAAAAAATATTTAAAACGGAAAATTTTTTTAATAATTATTAATATAAATAAAAATATTTTAGAAAATAGTAGTTTAAGAGATAAATATTATAGTGTAAATATAAAGTTCAATTAATAATTAATAAGTTCACATTTAAATTAATTGAATATTTATTGACTTTTATTTTTTAAAATAGTATATTGAAAATATGTACAATGAAGTACTTAAAGAGCAGTGAAGCTCCATAGGATTATTCCTATGGAGCTTTTTGTGGTTGTTTTTAAGGTAAATTTAATAATGAATTTTCTTTTAATAAACTTACTGCATAAATAGTTAATTAATTTTAAACACTATATTGTAAATAAGATAGTCTTGAAAGGAGTTTAAGATGAACAATTTTAAAATTAAAACTCAGATTTATTTTGGTCAAGGAGCTTTAGAACGGTTAGAGGAAGTAGGAAATAAAAAAGTTTTTGTAGTTACAGATCCTTTCATGGTGAAATCAGGAATGATTAATAACATAACAGAAAAATTAAAAAGTGCTAACATAACTATATTTAGTGATATAGTTCCAGATCCACCTATAGAGCTCATAGTTCAAGGTATAGAAGAGCTTCAGAAAGTTAAGCCAGAAGTGTTGATCGCTCTAGGCGGAGGCTCTTCAATAGATGCAGCTAAAGCAATAATGGATTTTGCGAAGAAAATTACATCTGTTACAGATATGGAATTTATAGCTATCCCAACTACAAGCGGTACAGGTTCAGAGGTTACATCCTTCTCAGTAATAACAGATAAAACTAAGGGAACAAAGTATCCATTAGTTTCAGATGATCTATTACCAGATGTGGCTATATTAGATCCAGAACTAGTAAAAAGTGTACCTGGATCAATTACTGCAGATACAGGTATGGATGTAATAACTCACGCTCTTGAAGCTTATGTATCTACAAATGGTTCTGATTTTTCAGATGCTTTAGCTGAAAAAGCACTTATACTATCCTTTAAATATCTTTTAAGAGCATATAGTAATGGTGAAGATATAGAAGCTAGAGAGAAAATGCATAATGCATCATGTCTTGCAGGAATTGCGTTTAATTCAGCTTCTCTTGGATTAAATCATGGGATAGCCCATGTTCTAGGCGGGAAATTCCATGTACCTCATGGAAGAACTAATGCTTTATTATTACCTTATATAGTTGAATTTAATGCTGACATAATAGGATATGAAAATAATGAGTTTTCTAGAGCTGCTATTAAATATGCTAATATAGCAAAATTATTAGGATTACCTTGTAGTAATGCTAGAGCAGGAGTTAGAAGTCTCGTAAATGAAATTAAAAAATTACAAAAGGAAATGAAGATGCCTACCACTTTAAAAGCTTGCGGTGTATCTATGGAAGAATTAGA
The DNA here is from genome assembly GCF_002477055.1 of Clostridium sp. UBA7503. Taxonomy (NCBI): domain Bacteria; kingdom Bacillati; phylum Bacillota; class Clostridia; order Eubacteriales; family Clostridiaceae; genus Clostridium; species Clostridium sp. UBA7503. The sequence goes on along the minus strand of NZ_DLNT01000055.1, from coordinate 8,612 downwards.
AAAGCTTAAAGAAGAAATTGCAAACAGTGCATTATTAGATGCATGTACTGCAACTAACCCTAAAATACCTACTCCTCTTAATGTTATTGAAATTATCGGAAAAATTAAAGAATAACATTAAAAAATAGGTTGACAGTATAAAATTTTGAATATATAATCGAAATATACACAAAGTAGTGTAATGGTTTTAAGCAAAGGGGCTTCTTGAAAATATTATGTTTTCGAGGAGCCTTTATTATTTTTATAAAATTATAGATTTATTTAAGAATAGTTGTTAAAACACAGGTAATACTAAGACTAATAATTTATATGAAAATATTATTTTAGTATTGTCTCTAAATGCAAAGGTAAGGTGAGTATATGAGTGACGATAAGCAAAGGATCATACAGGAGTTTGTTCCAGGGAAACAAGTAACCCTTGCACATATAATAGCAAATCCTACAGAAGAGCTTTATAAAAAGCTAGGTCTTGTAGCAAGCACCAGAGATGCTATTGGTATTTTGACTATAACTCCAAGTGAAGGTTCTATAATTGCTGCTGATGTAGCTACAAAAGCTGCTGGAGTTAATCTTGGATTTGTAGATAGATTTAGTGGTTCACTTGTTATAACAGGAGATATTAGTTCTGTAGAATCAGCATTGAAGGAAGTTACTTCTGTACTTGAAGGATTATTACAATTTACCTCTACAAAAATTACTAAAACCTAGGAGGTAACATGAAAAAAGTAATATTTATAGGAAAGACTGGAAGTGGAAAAACTACTTTATGTCAAAAGATTCACGATTTAGATTTAGAATATAAGAAGACTCAATCGGTAGAAATTTATGATGAGTCTATAGATACTCCAGGAGAATATCTAGAAAATAGATCTTACTACAAAGCTTTAATAGTAACATCAGCAGATGCAGATGTAATTGCACTAGTATATGATTGTACTTCAGAGGAATCGTACATAGCACCAGGTTTTTGTAGTATGTTTGCTAAAGAATGTATTGGTATAGTGACAAAAATAGACATTGCTCAAAATAAAGATAGAATAAAATATGCTAAGGAAATCTTAAATGAGGCTGGAGTATCTAGAATATTTGAAGTAAATACTTTAGATGGAACTGGCATAGAGGAATTAATTAAATATTTAAGTTCATAATATAGAGGAGAATAATTAAATATGAGTAAAAAAATCATAATAGTCGACGATGAGCCTATTATTAGAATGGATATCAGAGATATCTTAGAAGCAGAGGGTTACAATGTAGTAGCAGAAGCTTCAGATGGGTTTAGTGCTGTAGAACTTTGTAAAGAGCATAAACCTGATTTAGTAATTATGGATATACAGATGCCTATACTTGATGGCATAGGAGCTAGTAAAAGAATTAGACTTGAGCATCTTGCAGGTGGAATACTTTTATTGACAGCCTTTAATGATACTGAATTTATAGAAAAGGCTAAAAGTGTAGGAGCATATGGATATCTGGTAAAACCTTTAGATGAAAAATCATTTATACCAACAGTGGAAATGTGCTTAGCTAAAGTAGAAGAATTTGAAGAGTTAGAAAATAACCTGGAGAAAGTTACATCAAAGTTAAATGAAAGAAAATTAATAGAAAAAGCAAAAGGTATACTTATGAAAGAATTAAATTCCGATGAAGAAGAAGCTTACAGATACATTAGAAAATTGAGTATGGATAGAAGGTGCTCTATGATAGATATTGCAAAAACTTTAATAGTGGCTTATGAATAAGATAAAAGAATTATGTAATATTTATACTAATCTTACTGATGAAGATGTTAATAAAATCATAGAAATTTCTAGTTCCATAGAATTAATAGCTAATTTAGAGGAATGTGATGCTTTTATAGATGTGCCATCAAAAAATTCAGAAGAAGCTATAGTGGTTTCAGAAGGAAGAAAAGAAGAATCTATTTATACTAATTCTGTAGTAGGGAAAAAAGCTTTAAGAATTAATGAGCCTGGTGTAATAAGAACTCTAAAAACCGGTGAGGTTTTTAAAGGAGTAAGAGCTTTAACACAAGAAAATAGATTTGTAAGGCAAAAGGTATACCCGATTTATAATAAAGAGAAAATAATAGGAGTAATTATTGTTGAGGATGATATAAGTAATGAGATAAAAGAAGATTTTACTATTCCTAATGATGGCTCTAAAAGCAAAAGACAAAAGACACATCAGCTTATGAACTTGATAAATTCCAATAGATTGATAAATGATAACCTAGAATCTGCCATTTTAGTTTATGATGAAAATGGAATATTAAGAATTAAAAATAGAAAAGCTGATATGATTTACATAGGTAGAGGATATAATGAACTTGAAGGAATGCATTATGATGACTTGTCCTTAGATAATACCCTATTTACTAATATTAATAAAATCTTAGAGATTACAGAAGATAATAAAGTAATAACAAAGGAAATAAAAGTTGGTAATTTTTATTATGGAATAAAAAGAATACTGATTAAGGAAGAAGACTTGAGAGTTATTGAAATAGTTCAAGATATAACAGATATAAAGAATAAGGAAGCTGAAATAATTTCTAAATCTGTTGCTATAAGAGAAATTCATCATAGAGTAAAGAATAACTTACAAACTGTAGCTTCACTTTTACGTATTCAAGGGAGAAGATGTGATAGTGAGGAAGCAAAGGTAAGTCTTCAAGAGAGTGTGAATAGGATTCTAGCTATCGCAGCAACTCATGAACTTTTATCAAAGGATATAAGCGATGAGGTAAAGATTATGAAGGTTATAAATGCTATAGTAGATAATGCTAAAAGATGTTTTTTAAACATTCAAAAGGAAATTAACATAGAAGTATCAGGTGATGATTTTTATATTGATACAGATAGAATTACTGCAATATCTCTTATAATTAATGAATTAATACAAAATTGTTATGATCATGCTTTTAATCATAGGGAATGTGGAACTATAAAAATTATTGTGATTGAGCAGGAAGAGTTTAGAGAAATATCAGTAGCTGACGATGGAGTTGGTTTTGATACTTCCATAGATAAATCTTCTAGCTTAGGAATGTCTATAGTAAAAAACTACATATCTGATAAATTAAAAGGTGATATAGATATATTTTCTAATGATAAGGGAACTAGAATTAAATTTAGATTTCCTATAAAACTTGAATAAAATAGAGCTACATTGAAGTAGTTTGATTTAAGCAAAGAGGCTTAAAGTTAAAAAATTAATTTTCATAGTTATTTGAAATATTAATTTGTAGCTTTAGGCCTTTTTATATTTGTATTTGGAGGTGATTTAATGAGAGAAGAACTTTTAAGTGTTGGAATTGATATTGGAACTAGTACAACTCAACTTGTATTTTCGAAATTAATCATAGAAAACACTGCTTCAAGTTTTTCAGTACCTAGAATATCAATAGTTGATAAAGAAGTAGTTTATAGAAGTGATGTTTATTTTACGCCACTTAAATCTATGACAGAGATTGATGCTGAGAAAGTTAAAGATATAGTGTCTTTAGAATATAAAAAATCTGGTATCAATAAGGATGAAATACAAACAGGAGCTGTAATTATAACAGGTGAAACTGCTAGAAAAGAAAATGCCAATGAAGTACTTCATACTTTAAGTGGATTTGCAGGAGACTTTGTAGTTGCTACAGCAGGTCCAGATCTTGAAAGCATTATAGCGGCTAAAGGTGCAGGAGCTCACATTTACTCCAGTGAACATTCTACAAGTGTAGTTAATCTAGATATTGGTGGAGGAACTACAAATTTAGCTGTGTTTACTAGAGGAGATTTAAAGGAAACTGGATGCCTAGATATAGGTGGAAGACTTATAAAACTTGATAAAGACACAAATAATATAGTATATATTGCTCCTAAAATACAAAACATTATAAATGAAAATAATTTTGATATAAAAGTTGGATATAAAGCAACTAAAGAAATGTTGATACCAGTTATTGATGAAATGGTAAAGCTTTTAGAGGAAAGTGTAGGAATTAGGACTCAAACATCTATCTTTGAAATGATAGTTACTAATAAGTCTATTGCCTTAAATGAGGAGATTAAGTGTATATCTTTTTCAGGAGGAGTAGCTGACTATATATATAACGAAGCTCCTATAGAAGATTACTTTAAGTATGGAGATATAGGAATACTTCTTGGAGAAGCTATTAAAAACTCAGACTTATGTAAAAAATTAAAATTGGTCAGATCAATAGAAACTATAAGAGCAACGGTAGTTGGAGCTGGCTCTCACACTATGGATATTAGTGGAAGTACAATTACATATACCCATGACAATTTCCCTATAAAAAATTTACCAATTTTAAAGCTTAGTTTAGAAGATGAGAATAGAGGTTCTGAAATTTTAGAAAAGGCTATGTCAGAAAAAATTAATTGGTTTAAATATGAAAATGAACTTCAGAGTATTGCCATAGCTCTACATGGAAAGAAGAATCCTTCTTTTGCAGAAATACAAGACATGGCAAAGGGACTAGTAGGTGGTATGAAAGAACTTATTGATAGAAAGCTTCCACTTATTATAATTGTTGAAAATGATATGGCAAAGGTATTAGGTCAGGCTATTTACTCCCTTTTACATCTTGATAAGGATATAGTTTGTATTGATGGTATCAAGGTTGAAAATGGAGATTATATAGATATAGGAAAACCCGTAGCGGAAGGTAAAGTATTACCTGTAGTTATAAAAACATTAGTATTTAATTAACCGAGAGGAGGATTATCATGATTTTAAAAACTAAATTATTCGGAAAAGTATACCAGTTTAATTCAGTAATGGAAGTTATGGCAAAAGCAAACGAAGAGAAATCAGGAGATAACTTAGCAGGAATAGCTGCACAGTCAGCAGAGGAAAGGGTTGCAGCGAAAGTTGTACTTTCTAACCTTACATTGTCTGATTTAAGAAATAATCCTGCAGTACCTTATGAATTAGATGAGGTTACTAGAATAATACAAGATGACGTGAATGAAAAAATATATGCAGAAGTCAAAAATTGGACTGTAGCAGAATTTAGAGAGTGGCTACTAGATGATAATACTACAGGAGCAGATATAAGAAGAGCTTCAAGAGGAATAACATCAGAAATAGTGGCTGCTGTTGCAAAAATAATGTCTAATATGGATTTAGTATACGCAGCTAAGAAAATAAAAGTTACAGCTCATTGTAATACAACTATAGGAGAGCCAGGTACATTATCTGTTAGATTGCAACCAAACCATCCAACAGATGATCCAGATGGAATACTTGCATCTTTAATGGAAGGGTTAAGCTATGGTATTGGAGACGCAGTACTTGGATTAAACCCAGTTGATGACTCTGTAGAGAGCGTAACAAAAGTGTTAAAGAGATTTAATGAATTTAAAGAAAAATGGCAAATACCAACTCAAACTTGCGTACTTGCACACGTAACTACACAAATGGAAGCAATTAGGAAAGGTGCTCCAGCAGACCTTATATTCCAATCAATTGCTGGTTCTGAAAAAGGAAATGAAGCATTTGGATTTACTGCTGCAACAATAGAAGAAGCAAGACAACTTGCACTTAAAGAAGGAACTGCTACAGGTCCAAATGTAATGTATTTTGAAACTGGTCAAGGTTCAGAACTTTCTTCAGATGCACACCATGGTGCTGACCAAGTAACAATGGAAGCTAGATGTTATGGATTTGCTAAGAGATTTCAACCATTTTTAGTAAATACAGTTGTTGGATTCATAGGACCTGAATACCTATATGATGCAAAACAAGTTATAAGAGCTGGTCTTGAAGACCACTTCATGGGTAAGCTTTCAGGACTTCCAATGGGATGTGACGCTTGTTACACAAACCATATGAAAGCTGATCAAAATGATATAGAAAACTTAGCAGTATTACTTGCTACAGCAGGATGTACATACTTCATGGGAATTCCTCATGGTGATGACGTAATGCTTAACTATCAAACAACTGGATATCAAGAAACAGCTACATTGAGAGAGTTATTAGGAGTAAAACCTATTAAACCTTTTGAAGAGTGGATGGAAAAAATGGGAATTATAGAAAATGGCAAGTTAACCAGAAGAGCTGGCGACGCTTCAATATTCTTAGGATAAGGGGGACTACTGATGAACGAACAAGAATTAAAATCAATGGTTGAAAAGTTATTAGGAGAAATGGTAGAAAAATCAGGTAGTACTGACATAGTAAACGAAGTAGCAAATAAAATGAGTGCTGTAATAGGTTCAGTGGATAAAAATGGATGTATTCCAGATATTACAGAAATTGACCTAAAAAAACAACTTTTAGTTGAAAACCCTCATGATAGAGAAGGATACCTAAAAATGAAGGAAAGAACTCCTGCAAGAATAGGTATTGGAAGATCAGGTCCAAGATACAAAACAATAACTCAATTAAGAGTTAGAGCCGACCATGCTGCTGCACAAGACTCCGTATTCTCTTATGTATCTGAAGACTTTATAAAAGAGAATAATTTAATACCAGTAAATACAATGTGTGTTGATAAAGATCAATATATAACTCGTCCTGACCTTGGAAGAAAATTTGACGAAGAAACTACTAAGTTTATAAAAGATAAGTTCTCAGGTCAAAAAGTGTTAGTAGTAGTTGGAGATGGACTTTCTTCTGCAGCTATTGAAGCTAACCTAAAAGATTCAGTTCCTTCAATTAAACAAGGATTAAAAATGTATGGAATTGAAATCGGAGATATATTATTCATTAAACATTGTAGAGTTGGAGCTATGGATGCTATTGGTGATGCAACAGGAGCAGAGGTTGTTTGTATGCTAGTAGGTGAAAGACCAGGTCTTGTTACTGCTGAATCAATGAGTGCTTATATAGCTTATAGACCAACAGCTAACATGCCAGAGGCTAACAGAACAGTTATATCAAACATCCATAAAGGTGGTACTACTGCAGTTGAAGCTGGAGCACATATAGCTGAACTTATAAAGACAATGCTTGATAAAAAAGCATCAGGAATAAACTTAAAAATATAATTTAGGGGGAATTTATTGTGATTAATGAAGCATTACGTCCAACCGTATTAAGCGTTAAAATAATTTCAAATGTAAGCCCAGAACTAGTTAAAAAATTAGAATTACAACCTCATCACAAAAGTTTAGGTATCATTACTGCTGATAGTGATGACGTAACTTACACGGCTCTTGATGAAGCTACAAAAGCTGCTGAAGTTGATGTAGTATATGCAAGGTCAATGTATGCAGGTGCTGCAAATGCATCTACGAAACTTGCTGGTGAAGTTATTGGAATAATAGCTGGACCAAGTCCAGCAGAAGTAAGAAGTGGTTTAAATGCTACTATAGACTTCATGGAAAATGGATCACACTTTGTAAGTGCTAATGACGATAACTCTATAGCTTACTATGCACACTGTGTTTCAAGAACTGGAACTTATCTTTCAAAAGTAGCAGGAGTTAAAGAAGGAGAAGCAATAGCTTATCTTGTAGCTCCACCACTTGAAGCTATTTATGGATTAGATGCAGCTCTTAAGGCAGCAGATGTTGAGATGAAAGAGTTCTTTGGACCTCCAACTGAAACAAACTATGGCGGTGGATTACTTACAGGTAGTCAATCAGCATGTAAGGCAGCATGTGACGCTTTTGCAGAAGCTGTCAAATCAGTTGCTCAACAACCAGTAAACTTTTAGGCGAAGGTTTAGTAGGTGAGTAAAGCATTAGGTCTAGTAGAAGTAAGAGGATACGTTGCAGCAGTAGAAGCTGCAGATTCTGCTCTAAAGGCTGCAAATGTTACTTTGATTGGACTAGAGAAAATAAAAGGTGGAATAACCACTATTAAAATTATTGGAGATGTAGGAGCGGTAAAGGCTGCAGTTGATGCAGCCAAGGCTTCTGTAGAAAGTTTAGGTACTTTTAGAACTGCTCATGTGATACCAAGAGTAGATTCACAAGTTGAAGATTTATTCTTTGAAAGACATAAAAAATCACAAGAGGTATCTAGAGAATCATACAGTGAAAAAAGTGATACAAAAGATAAGGAAAAAATAGAAACTCAAGTTAAGAAAAAAGAAGAGGCTTTAGTCAAGGAAAAAGTGGAAACTTCTGAAGTGGAGATTGTAGAAAAAGTTACAGAAGAAAAATCAGAAGCTAAAGAAGAAAATAAGGAAGAAGAGCCTCAAATAAACAATGTAGAAGAAATTGTAAAAAATGATTTCAAAGATCATATAGATTTTAACTCTATGAAGGTGGAAGAATTAAGAAGATTAGTTAGAACTTTAAAAATTCCGAATATGACAAATAAACAAATTAAATTTGCCAAAAAGGATGTGCTTATTAAAACTATACTAGAATATAACGAAGCAGGTGAAAAATAATGGAACTTACAGATAAAGATTTAGCGTCTATACAAGAGGTTAGAAATCTAATTAAAACAGCTAAAGCTGCTCAAGCAAAATTGGCTAAAAAATCTCAAGAAGAGATTGATAGAATAGTTAAGGCTATGGCTGAGGCTGCTGCAGCAAATGCAGAAAAGCTAGCTAAAATGGCAGTTGAAGAAACTGGATTTGGAATATGGCAGGACAAAGTAATTAAAAATATTTTTGGGTCTACATATATCTATGATTA